>JBCCEV010000110.1:0-15211 GCA_039030125.1 Pseudomonadota bacterium
CGGTGAAGGTCGGGCGGATATTGGCCCAGTTGGCAAGATCGGCGGTCGGGATCGGCGAGATCGTGTTGGTGATCGTCATGGCCGGGAGCCGTTCGCCGATCGTTTCCCAACAATCATAGGCGGTGGAACCCGACAGCAGTTCGGTCTGGGTGTTCGGGAAGATGTCGGCCCGGCCGGACACACCGCCGACGCCCGACGCTACTTGGAAATCATCCAGGATACGTTCCTGGACCGTGACCGAAAGCCCGACAGTGCGCAGTTCCTGGCTTGACAGGTCCTGGGCAAACAGCCTGTGCGCCGGCGCGAAGGCCGATCCGGCGACAAGCACGCCGGAACCCGCCATGAACCCTCTGCGAGACGGATGTAGAAACTTCATCTGTTTTCTCCCTGTTGCGAGTTGATGAACCAAAACGGCTAGTAGCGGCCTACGAGCAATCCTCCATCGACGGCGATGACCTGACCCGTCATGTACCGTGCGGCCTTCGATGCGAGGAAAAGGATGACGTCGGCGATATCGTCGGGTTCGCCGACCCGCCCCATCGGAATGAACTCCGCCGCCGCCTGAAGCCCGACATGGCCGAGCGAGTGCACTTCGCTGAGTGCCTGGGCGGTGCGGATGTAGCCGGGTGCGATACCGTTTACGCGGACACTGGACGCCGCGAGTTCCACGGCAAGCCCTCGGACAAGTCCGATCACGCCTGATTTGGCGGCGGAATAGTGCACATGCTCGTCCCAGCCATAGGCGACGCCCATGATCGAGCTGAGGCAGACAATCGATCCGCCGCCCGCTTCCTTCATTTTGGGCACGGCGGCGCGGACGGCGCGCATCATGCCCTTCAGGTCGATGTCGAACGTATGGTCCCACTTCTCGTCGGTGAGTTCGTCCAGCGGAACCTTGTGCGCGATGCCGGCATTGCAGACCAGCGTGTCGATGGCGCCGCTCGACGCCTCCACCGCGGCGATCACGTCGTTGGTCTGGTCCGTCGATGTCACGTCCAGCGCGTGGAATTCGGCGGACCCGCCCGCCCGCTTGATGTCTTCGGCGACCGCTTTGCCCTCGTCGGCCAAGACGTCCGTGACGATGACCCGGTAGCCGTCCTTTGCGAAGGCATGCGCCGTGGCCTTGCCGATGCCGATGCCAGCGCCTGTGATCAGAACGGTCTTCGTGTCCTTCGGAATATAGACAAACGAACCATCGGAGAACACGGCTGAATTTAGGGCCGCGTAATAGTTGTCGCTGACCGGCACCACGCTGCCGAGATAACGTTGCACTAATTCAGGATATTCCTTAACCGCCTCGGAAAAGGAACAAAAAATGACGCCAGCTTCGGCGAGTTTGTCCCGAAACGTGGTGTGGACCGAAACGCTATCAAAGACGGCGTCCACTGCGACACCAGCCAGCATCTTTTGTTCTTCGAGCGGGATCCCCAATTTTTCATAAGTTTCCAACAGCTTCGGATCGACCTCGTCGAGGCTTTGTGGCCGATCCTTATCTGACTTCGGCGCCGCGAAATACGAGATAGCTTGGAGGTCGATGGGCGGATAGTTGACGTGCGCCCAGTTGGGTTCCCGCATCTTCAGCCAGCGCTGGTAGGCTTTCAAGCGCCACTCAAGCATCCATTCAGGCTCTTCCTTGCGGGCCGAAATAAAGCGGATGGTATCTTCGTTCAGCCCCGGCGGTGCGGTTTCCTGCTCGATGTCAGTAACAAAGCCAGCATCGTATTGACGACCGACAAAGTCATCGATGTCATCGGCGATTTCGGCTTCGACGTTGTTAGTCATGCTCTCACTCGCCCTCATTTATAAACTGAAACTTTCGCCACAGCCGCAGGTTTCTTTGACGTTCGGATTGTCGAACTTAAATCCTTCGTTCAATCCTTCTTTGACATAATCGACCTGGGTACCCGTGAGGTATTTCAGACTTTCGTCATCGACAATAATTTGCACGCCGTTGGAATCGAAATAACGATCGTGTTCCTTGCGCTCCGCCGCTGGTTCGACGACATACATGTATCCCGAGCAGCCGGTCGGCTTGACGGCCACGCGGATGCTGGGCGCGGTCTCGGCCTGCAGGAAATTCTTCACGTGGCTAGCGGCACGTTCCGTTAGGGTAATTTCGGACATCAAAAAAGCCTCGTTTAAGACTTGCTCATTTGTAGGAGATGAATTTCGCGGACGCTGTTGCGGCGCGCGAGCTCATCGAGTGTTACGGCACTGAGGAACGAGCGGATTTCGGTGCTTAGGTCTTCCCACAGATCGTGGGTCAAACAGCCGTGATCGCCTTGGCAATTGCGTCGACCCCGGCAGCGGGTGGCGTCGACCTGTTCATCGACCGCATCGATGACATTGGCAACCGAAATTGATTCACCTTCGCGACCCAGACGATAGCCGCCGCCCGGACCCCGGGTCCCCGCGACAAGCCCACGCTTGCGCAGATGAGAAAACAGTTGCTCAAGATACGAGATTGAAATTCCCTGGCGCTCGGCAATGTCGCCAAGCGCGACGGGGCCTTCTTCGAGGTGAAGCGCCAAGTCCACCATCGCTGTGACGGCGTAGCGACCGCGGGTGGTTAAACGCATAAATGGTGGCCTCGATAATTACCGACTAAAAGGGTAGGGAATCCTCCCAAAACCCAGCAATTTAGTCAAGTATTGCTCGGAGCCGTTTGAGGCTCTAACCAACCGACCGCCGGTTTCCAGAATCCTCTTTCGTATCAGAGAGTTGCGATACTTCTTCGCGCAGTTTCTGAACGTCGGAATCGACCTTGCGAGCATGATCAAGCAACGAGTCGATAGCATTGGCGACCGGATCTGGCATGTCGCCAACCTGGCCATAAGCGTCGAAGCCGAGTTTCTCAGCGGTTTCTTCCCGGCTCGCTAGCTGCACGGATTTGGGCTGCACGATTTTCCCAGGAATACCGACGATCGTTGCGCCGGCCGGTACGTCCTTGACCACCACGGCGTTGGATCCGACCCGCGCGTCACGTCCAACCACGATCGGTCCGAGCACCTTGGCGCCGGCCCCGATCACGACCCCAGCTTCAAGGGTCGGATGGCGTTTGCCTTTCTCCCACGATGTCCCGCCAAGCGTAACGCCATGATAGAGCGTGCAGTCGTCGCCGATTTCGGCCGTTTCGCCGATCACAACGCCCATCCCGTGATCGATGAAAAATCGTCTCCCGATGGTCGCTCCCGGATGAATCTCGATGCCCGTTAGGAATCTTCCGAGGTGCGAAAGCAAGCGCGCCAGCCATTTCAGTCCCCACAACCAAAAGCGATGGCTAATACGATGGATCAGTAGTGCGTGAACGCCGGGATACGCGCTGAGGATCTCCAGAGCGTGACGTGCTGCGGGATCGCGGTCGAAAACGCAGGCGATGTCTTCTCGCATTCTTCTGAACATGACGCTCTCCCGTAATTGGCCTTAAGCCCGTAAGCGACCTAGCTGTGATTTAAGCGTAGCAAGAGATGACTGGGCATTCTCGCGTTTTGCCTGCTCTTTTGAAACGACTTCGGCAGGCGCTTTGTCTAGAAAGGAGGAATTTGCCAGTTTTTTGTCGAGGCGAGCAACTTCCTTTTCGAGCTTCGCGATGTCTTTCTCCAAACGCGCTTGTTCTTGTTCGCGATCAATAAGGCCCGCGATCGGCACATAAAGTTCACTGTTGCCGGCGAGTGCGGTCGCGGCGTCCTCCAGCGGACTATCGATGATTTGAAGGTTCTCGACGCGGGTGAGTTTTTCAATAATAGGACCATAGGTCCGCAAAATCTCTTGTTCGTCGTCTTGCAGCCGGTAAAGCGATAACACCGGAATACGCTTGTTTGGTTCGACGCCGTTTTCCGAGCGGATCCGGCGAACACCCATGACTACGGCTTGCAGCCAGCCGAATCCTTGTTCGGCATCTGCATCGAGCGCGAAGTCATTGGGATCGGGGTAAGGTTGCAGCATGATGGTGCCACTCCCGTTACTCTCATCGTTGAGATTGCGCCATATTTCCTCGCTAATGTAAGGCACCAGCGGGTGCAGGGCTCGCAGGCTCGCATCCAATACACTTTTAAGACTCGCTAGGACTTGAGCACGTGCGGCGTGGTCGTTTAACAGCAACAGCTCGGCTTTCGCGAATTCGATATACCAGTCGCAGTACTCGTCCCACACGAACTCATAGAGCGATTGGCTGGCTAAATCGAAACGGTAGCCAGTAAATCCGTCCTCCACGGCGGTTAAGCATTGAGAAAGTCGACTTTCGATCCAGCGTGCCGCTAGGTTCCCACCTCTATAGTCACCTTTGTTGGTAGCGGTTGCGAGATCGGATTGCATCATCACAAAGCGCGAGGCATTCCAAAGTTTATTGCAAAAATTCCGATAGCCGCCAATGCGGCCCAAATCAAAACGGATGTCGCGGCCTTGCGTGGCCATCGCCGCAAAGGTGAAACGCAGTGCGTCCGTGCCGTGGCGTTCGATACCGCTGCCAAACTGGCGCTCGGTCGCGGCACGGATCTTTTCCGCATCCTGCGGGCGCATCAGTCCGCTGGTGCGTTTGTCGATCAAAGTCGGCAAGTCGACGCCATCGATGAGATCCAAAGGGTCGAGGATATTGCCTTTCGATTTCGACATCTTATTACCGTCGGCGTCGCGGACCAGGCCGTGGATGTACACTTCTCGAAATGGCACATCATCCATGAAACGCAGACCCATCATGATCATGCGCGCCACCCAGAAGAAAATAATATCGAAGCCGGTCACTAATACGCTGGTCGGATAAAAAGCTTTGAGCACTTCGGTTTCGCTGGGCCATCCAAGCGTTGAAAATGGCCACAGCGCCGATGAGAACCAGGTATCGAGCACATCCTCGTCCTGGCGCAAATCGATGTCATCGCTTAGCCCCCCATTACGACGCGCCTCAGCCTCGGTGCGACCGACGTAAATTTTGCCATCATCGGTGTACCACGCCGGGATCCGGTGTCCCCACCAGAGTTGGCGCGAAATGCACCAGTCTTCGATGTTGCGCATCCATTCGAAGTACGTTTTCTCCCAATTGTTCGGAATAAATCGAATAGCGCCGTCTTCGACAGCCTTGATGGCCGGTTCCGCCAAGGGCGCGATGCGCACGAACCATTGGTCGGTGAGGTAAGGTTCGATCACCGCTTGCGTGCGATCTCCTCTAGGCACCATTAGGGTGTGATCTTCGGTGCGCACCAACAGGCCTTGCGCGGTGAGTGCTGTCACTATTTTTTCGCGCGCTGCGTAGCGGTCCAAGTCCTGAAATTCTAACGGGGCTTCATCGTTGATCGAGGCGTCGTCATTGAACACGTTAATGATGGGCAGCCCATGCCGCTCACCCACCTGGTAGTCGTTGAAATCATGGGCGGGGGTGATCTTCACGCAACCCGAGCCGAATTCCGGATCGACATAATCATCGGCGATGATGGGGATCCTGCGATCGCTTAGTGGCAGCACAATGTCCTTGCCGATGTATCTCTTATAACGGTCATCATCGGGATGAACCGCAACGGCCGTATCGCCCAACATCGTCTCGGGCCGGGTCGTGGCGACAACCAAATGCCCTTCTTCGTCGGCGAGCGGATAACGGATATGCCAAAGTGAACCCTGTTCCTCGGTAGAGACCACCTCTAAATCGGAAATCGCGGTATGCAGGACCGGGTCCCAGTTGACGAGCCGTTTACCGCGGTAAATAAGCCCGTCTTCATAAAGCCGCACGAAAACTTCTGTGACCGCCTCGGACAGACCCGCATCAAGGGTGAAGCGCTCTCGTGACCAATCCATGGAGGCGCCCATGCGCCGCAATTGGCGGGTGATTGCGCCGCCCGACTCCTCTTTCCATTTCCACACTGCATCGATAAAACGATCGCGCCCAAGTTCGTGCCGTGACGAACCACGTTGGGCAAGTTGGCGCTCGACCACCATTTGTGTCGCGATCCCCGCGTGGTCGGTTCCGCACTGCCATAAGGTCTTGCGTCCTTTCATGCGCTGATAACGAATGAGCGCATCCATGAGCGTGTCTTGGAACGCATGTCCCATGTGCAGATTGCCGGTGACATTCGGTGGCGGCAACATGATGCAATAGGATTCGCCGCTGCCGCCCGGTTGGAAAAAGCCCGACTCCTCCCAGCGTTGATAACTCGAACGCTCGACTTCCTCGGGTTCGTAAGTCTTCGCAATATCGACCTCACTGCGCGGCGTTAACGCGCGAGTTTCGGATTGTGGGGCGCTATCGTTTTCCGGCATGTTCAATTCTTCTATCGCTTTAGCGACATGGTGTTTAACAAGGTGTTCAAGTTCTTCTTTGAGCGTCTCAATTTCGGCGCCAGCCGCCCCGGCGGTGGGCTGTTGATTGGTGTTCGCGGTTTCGGTTAGGCGCGGTAATGTCGAAGGGTCGACACGCTCGGTCAGCGTTGGCAGTTTGGGTTTTTGTTCGCTCACCGAGCGCCAATTCGGTGAGTTTCTAACGCGAAACCGCGGGTCTTATAGAACTTGTATTTAGCGCGAGCGGCGGCACGCGAAACCTCGTCAAACCCGGCGCTCTCAACGATGCGTTCAAAGCGTGAAAAAAAATCCGGGACCTCGTGCGCCATATTAACCAGCACCCGGTCGCCGACCGCCTGTTCCCCATCCACGCCCACTACGATCGGTTCCTGATTGGCGTCTTTATCGACAGCATGGGGAAGAAAACTTGTGTCTTTAAAGGTCCACAAAAGCTCATCGAATCCGTGCACCTGGGTCGCGTCCGCACATCGAATATAGAGTTTGTGTCCGGTTTTCCAAGCTTTCTCTACGATCTGACAGATCAAGCGGTCATGTTGGTCCCTTGAAGGTTGGTCTAAAACGTAGAAATCGATTCTAGTCACCGCTACCAAGTCTTCCGTTCAGATACTCCATAAGTAGCCGCACCGGCCGGCCGGTTGAACCTTTGGCGCCGCCTTCAAGCCAGGCCGTACCGGCGATGTCGATGTGTGCCCAGCGGTAATCCTTGGTAAAGCGTGCCAGAAAACACGCTGCGGTGATCGTGCCCGCGGCGCGCCCTCCGACGTTTGCCATATCCGCAAAATTTGAATCGAGCTGCCGCTGGTAGTCGTCCCACAGTGGGAGCCGCCAGGCGCGATCGCCGGAACGCTGGCCGGCCGCGAGTAGATCGTCGGCAAGTTCGTCATCGTTGCTCATCAAACCGCTGGCATGGCCGCCCAAAGCAATCACGCAGGCACCCGTTAAGGTCGCGATATCGACCACTACAGCAGGATTGAACTTAGCGCTGTAGGTCAGTGCGTCGCAGAGGATCAGGCGCCCTTCGGCGTCCGTATTCAAAATCTCAATGGTCTGCCCGGACATACTCTTAACCACGTCGCCGGGTTTCGTTGCCAGGCCGTCCGGCAAATTCTCAGTCGCCGGAACCACCCCGACCACATTCATCGCCGGTGCCATCTCGACCACAGCGCGCATCGTGCCGATCACGCTCGCTGCCCCCGACATATCGAACTTCATTTCATCCATTTTGGGTGAGGGTTTAATCGAAATACCGCCGGAATCGAAGGTGACGCCCTTGCCGACCAACACGACAGGTTTCTGGTCCTTGGCGCCGCCGTAATACTCCATGGTAATCAACTTGGCGGGCTGTCGGGAGCCGGCAGAAACCGAGAGCAACGAACCCATACCCAGCTTTTCCATTTGCTTTTCTTCGAGTACGGTGACCTTGAGGTTGGGGAAGTCTTTGTGCATCGCCTTGGCCGTGTTCGCGAGATCGGTCGGTGTGCAGTGATTGGCCGGTCGGTTAGCGAGGTCTTTCGTTAATGCGATCCCAGCGGCCAGCGCTTTAGCATCTGCTAGTTTGTCGCGGGCAGCTAGAAAATCAGCGTCTTCAACCCACAGCCCCGCGCGTGTCAGTTTGGCGTTCGATGGCTTGCTCTTCAGTTCGTTAAAACGGTAAGCAGCGGCATCGAAGGCCACCACTTGTTCGACAATCGCGGCACTTAATTCGTCTTCACTCGCGGCCACCGCCGCCAACGTCGACAACGCGTTTCGCACGCCAATTTCATTGAGTTTCTTGGCCGCGGCGCCCACGCTTTTGCGAAAAGTTTTCAAATCGAAGTCGCCCGCGCGCCCGAGTCCCACTAAGAGGATGCGCTCTGCCTCGCAACCGGTGATATCGGCGATTAATAGTGATTCGCCGCTCTTGCCGCTCAGGTCGCCGCGTTTGAGAATCTTTGAGAGGGTGCCGCGCGCGGCTTTGTCAATTTTCGCGGCGGCCGGTGTGAGCTTTTTGTTAGCGTTCACGCCAAGCACTAAGCATGCGGTTTTTTGCTTGGCTAAAGGGCCCTTCTTTATCGAAAATTCCATCGCTGATCCCCAATTGGTAGTCGCCGCGCTGCGCTATTTGGGCGGCAAAATCGATTCGGATAGTGAGCCGGGGAGTGTATGCTTTTGCGCCTAGGCGCGCAAAAACAAACTTGGTCTAAATGAGGCTAATTGATCAATATTTCTCGCGAACCGTAATTTCTTCGACGGCCACGGTACTTTTTGTACTGCTCGGTGTGTTTTCTTTTTTCGAGTTTATCGATGAGTTAGAACAGGTCGGAAACGGTGAGTACAGATTGACTCATGTGTTTGTCGCGGTTTTGTTTAACTTGCCAAGTCTTGCCTATGAACTATTTCCGATTGGTGCACTGATTGGTTCGCTACTCGCGCTTGCGCAACTTGCGCAAAGCAATGAAATCGCGGTGGTACGTTGTGCGGGAGTGCCTAAATTACGAGTGATTTGGTCGGTGATGCGTGCTGGCTTCGTGTTGGTTGTGCTGGCTTTAGTGATCGGTGAAGTCCTGGTGCCACCCGCTGAACGCTTTGTACGACAGTACAAATCAGACCTACTCGCCTCACAGCGAACTGGAGCGGGTTATTGGACGCGAGACGGTGAGAATTACATCAATGTTGGCGAGATTCTTCCCAATGATCGATTACGCGACGTTCTGATTTATGAATTCGATGATGAACAGCGTTTGCGCGCGATCACCAAAGCGCGCACCGCGGTTTTTGACAACAGCGAGTGGACGCTGGAGGGCATTGAGCAATCTAGTTTCAACAATGGCGATATATTGGCAACGGCGTTGCCGGCCGCGAAGTGGAATTCACCATTAAAACCCGATCTTATTTCCTTGGTCGCGCAAGCGCCCGAGGCCCTGTCGATTTTCGAGCTAGTCAAATACGTCGGCTTCCTGGAGGGGAACGGTCAAAGCTCCGCGCGGTACAGACATGCTTTATGGGTGAAGATTGCCTATCCGCTGGCTGCCGCCGTGATGGTGTTTTTAGCGATCCCCATGGTCATGGGGCAATCGAGCCGCACGACCTCCAGTGGCCGCCAGATTCTGGTTGGCGGCATCATCGGGTTAACGTTTCATGTCGCTAATCAGGCGGCTGGACACGTCGGCATGGTGTTCGCAATTCCGCCAGCGGCAAGTGCATTGGCGCCAGCAATTGTTTTGTTGGCCGTGGGCGCGGTCTTGAACTGGCGGAGCGCCTAAGGATGGACTCTAATGAGCAGGCTTTTGCTGGCCTTGTCGTGCCAGGTTCGCTTCTCTTTGTCGATGAGCGCGAACCAGAAGCCGAGCCCCAATAAAGCCGCCCCACACCATGCGGTGAGCAGCCGATAGCTTGCCTGAAGCCAGGTTAGGCGACGCTCGCCGTGCTCCGCGGTGACCCGAATTTTCCAGGCCTGCATCCCGATGGTTTGGCCACTGGTCGTCCAGCACACGCAGAAATAGGCCCAAACGACCAAGATGATGTAAAGACCGAAAAGAGGGTTGCCCGGTGCGACCACATCGCCGACGATTAGGACTGGAACGAACGCCGCAAAGTAGACCAAAGCGGTCGCGCCAATCGTGTCGTAGACGATAGCCGCAAAGCGGCGCCTGAGAGATACTTTGTCATCGCTCATTATTAACTTTTTGATCCTAACCAGCCATCAACAGTGACGCGCCGATTTACAGATAGCAAGTACCGGGCACGGAGTCTAATCTGCTGTATCGTCTTGGCAGCCTTATGCGGTGCCGCTGGCGCGCAATCAGGGCGTTTGGTCGAAGTCGATGGACGCAGAATGCATATCCACTGTCAGGGGCAAGGTAGCCCAACTGTGGTCTTCGATGCGGGACTCGGCGGATCTTCGCTTGAGTGGGGAGCTGTCGTTGAGCAAATAAAAGATCTCACCGCGGTATGCGTCTTTGATCGCGCGGGTTACGGCGACAGCGACATGGGGCCACGGCCAAGAACCAGTTCGCGAATGGTCGAGGAACTCCGGGTCTTACTTGACGGTGCCGGCGTAGATCCTCCGTACGTGATGGCTGCTCATTCATTCGGCGGTTACAACGCGCAGCTATTCGCCCGCCGCTATCCAAGTCTAGTGAGTGGTTTGGTGCTGGTGGACGCTTCTCATCCTGAGCAGGTCGAGCGTTTTCTGGAACCGCCACTCAATATGCTAACCGCCCCAAGTAGCTCATACGGCATTGTACTTTTTGGCGATCCACCGACGCCGCATCCGAACTTGCCAGCCGCTGCACGCGAAACGGTTGCTCAGCGGAACCTTACCTGGAAAACGCGACGTACGTATGGCAACGAACTGCTTGGTTTTCGAGACAGCGCCCGGCAGGTCAAAGACGCCGCTCCTTTGGGTGAGTTACCCACCGTTGTGATATCCCGTGGCTTGCCGCTAAAGGGTGACGATCCGAACAGCGTAACGGTTCAAACGCGCTGGATGCTGATGCAGTCTGAGCTCGCCCGATTAAGTGAGAATACGGTGCATCTGATCGCTTTAAAAAGCGGCCACCATATCCATCTCGACCAACCGAATGTTGTGGCCTACGCGTTAGCGCTCGTTACCGACAGCATCCGGTCCAACGGTGAGGTGTTGGAGGAAAAACATCATGCTTCAAACTACTCGATTGACGGGGTTACGTGGCTCACAGACTCGCTATTGCCCAGCAAGAATTAAACGCCCTGGGCGCGAGGGCGTGATACCATTTCCTAGTCCGCCATCAAGTTTCTGCGGATCGTGATCTCCTCAAGCGAAACCCAACCTTCTGTCATTGAATTTCCCAGCGAGCGCCGCGATTACTCGCGCGCCGAGCACGGGATCTCGCGAAAACAGATATCGGAAGGTGCTCTGAAGGTACTGTATCGACTATCTAACGCCGGGTTTGGCGCATATTTGGTCGGTGGCAGCGTGCGTGATCTTCTTATCGGGCAACGGCCCAAGGATTTCGATATTGCCACCGATGCGCATCCGGAACAGGTACGCGAGCTGTTTCGACGCAGCCGCCTGATCGGCCGTCGATTCCGGTTGGCGCATGTGCGGATGGGGCCTGAGGTGATCGAAGTGGCAACCTTCCGCGCACCGCCAGATGCTACGGAAAACGACAACGACACATCCCCCGATGGGCGCATTCTTCGGGATAACGTCTACGGCACTTTAGAGGATGATGTCTGGCGTCGTGATTTCACCATTAACTCGCTCTACTACAACATCGCCGATTTCTCGGTCATTGATTACGCTGGCGGCGTCAAAGATATTGAAAGAAAAATCATTCGATTGATTGGCGATCCGCAGGTGCGCTTGCGTGAAGATCCGGTGCGGATGCTGCGCGCCGCCCGATTCGCGGCGAAGCTGGATTTTGAAATCGAACCGGGCTTACACGACGCAGTAAAGAGCATGGGGAACTTACTGGACGACATTTCCCCGGCGCGGCTGTTCGACGAAGTATTGAAAATGTTTCAAGGTGGTTGTGCAGCGCCGACTTTCGAATGTCTAGAAAGATTTGATCTGTTTTCTTGTTTGTTTCCGGCCACCGATCAAGCGATGCGTTTTGCCGAAGGTGGTGCTTACCGGCATCTGATTGCGCAGGCGCTGATTAATACCGATGGTCGCCTGCGCGAAGGTAAATCGATTACGCCCGGATTCCTTTTCGCCGCCCTGCTCTGGCCGGCCCTCGATAGCGAACGTGATCGATTGAAAGCCTTGGAGATCCCCGATGCCGAGGCCACGCAATTGGCGATTGACACGGTGATCTCTCAACAAGTTGCCCAGACCGCTATCCCGCGCCGCTTTAGCCAAATGACTCGAGATATTTGGTCGTTGCAGCATCGCCTACTTCGCCCCGCGCCGCGACGGGTGCAGCGGACGTTTGAACATCCTCGGTTTCGGGCCGCTTATGATTTTCTTTTGTTGCGCGCCAGCGTCGATAAAGAACTGGAGGAACAGGCACAGTGGTGGACGGAGTTCCAGGAGCAACATGATGATTCTCGCGGTCAAATGATTGATCGCTTGAAGCCGACCAAACGCCGTCGGCGCCGTCGCCGCCGACGGTCCGGCGATCAGGAACATGGCGGTTGATGGACCAAAAACTGCACGCCTACATTGGGTTGGGCAGCAATTTAAGGCAGCCGGCGGCCGAGATTAAGTGCGCTTTGAAGAAGCTTGCGGATATCGAACAAACCACCGTCGAGGCTCACTCATCACTTTATGTTTCCCCACCAATGGGTCCGCCTAACCAGCCCGATTACGTGAACGCGGTCGCCGCACTTAGCACTGCGCTTTCAGCCCAGCAATTGCTTGGCAAGCTGCAAGCGATCGAAACGGCGCAAGGACGGGTGCGCGATGGTACGCGTTGGGGGCCGCGGATTATCGATCTCGATCTTTTGGTTTTCGGAAGCCTTTGTGTAGAACAGCCGGGCTTAACCGTCCCTCACCCGGGGCTGGCCAATCGCGCTTTCGTGTTGGTGCCCCTGGCCGAGATAGCGCCGGATCTGAAGGTGCCAAAATTCGGCGAAGTTGGCGAACTGGTCAACGCGCTCGGCGAATTTGAGCTCGAACGCTTAACTTGACGCAGCCTGGCTTCGGCGCCGTTAAAATAGCCGGCGATCTGGCGAGGAACTGAGTTTGGACATCGCATACGATTTAAATACTCTGCGAGAACAGGTGCGAGATTGGCGTCTAGCCGGCGAGCGCATTGCCTTTGTTCCGACCATGGGTAATCTCCATGAGGGCCATTTATCTTTGCTGCTAAAGGGCTTGGAACTTGCCGATCGCACGGTGGTGAGCATCTTCGTCAATCCTATTCAATTTGGGCACGGCGAGGACTATGAAAAGTACCCGAGCACTTTAGGCGGCGATCGAGAGAAACTTGAATCGGTGGGGCTCGATCTCCTTTTTGCGCCTAATTTAGATGAGCTCTACCCGCAAGGTACGGATGAAGATACTCGTGTCACCGTTCCCAACCTCTCCGATATTCTTTGTGGCGAAGCGCGTCCAACGCACTTCGCTGGCGTCGCCACAGTGGTCACAAAACTTTTGATCAACGTGCAGCCTGATATCGCGTTGTTCGGTGAAAAAGACTATCAGCAGTTATTGATCATCAAACGCATGGTTAGCGACTTGTTGATCCCCGTCGAGGTGCGCGGAATGCCGATTGTGCGAGAAGCCGATGGTTTGGCGATGAGTTCTCGCAATAGTTATTTAGATGCGGCGCAGCGTGCGAAGGCGCCAGCTATTTTCCGGACCTTGTCGATTATTCGCGACCGCCTTGAGAATGGCGAACTCGGCTGCTCCGAGGTTGAAGCGGCGGGCCGAGCGTTGCTGAAAGAAGCAGCTCTGGAGGCTGAGTATTTCGTGGCCCGCCGGACCGAGGATCTCGGCGAGCCTGTCGCTGAAGATCGCCAAATCACGCTGCTCGCCGCGGTTTGGCTCGGGGAAGCACGACTAATCGACAACGTGCGAGTGGAACTCCCGAGTTAGCTCTTTTATTCACCTCTGGCCCATAGTAGCGTATGCGCCCCCTGGACCCTGACGAGCCCATGACCAAGCGAATTTTTGTCAAAACATTCGGTTGCCAAATGAACGACTACGACTCCGATCGCATGCAGGAAGTGCTTGGAGAGTCACATGGATTGCAACCTGTCGATGATCCGCAGGATGCGGATGTGTTGTTGATGAACACCTGCTCGGTCCGGGAAAAAGCCCAAGAAAAGCTCTTCTCGGAACTCGGGCGATGGCGAGCAATAAAAGAAGCACGCCCCAATGTGGTGATAGGTGTGGGTGGATGTGTCGCGAGCCAAGAGGGAGAGGGCATTTGGCAACGAGCGCCATATGTTGATCTCGTGTTCGGGCCGCAAACCATTCATCGTTTGCCGAATTTACTTGGTCGCGTAGTGAACGATGGCGAGAGGGCTATCGATATTAGTTTCCCCGAGATCGAAAAGTTCGACAAGCTGCCGGCCCCGGCAAGCAAGGGCGCGAGCGCGCACGTCTCGATTATGGAGGGGTGTAGCAAATACTGCAGCTTTTGCGTCGTACCCTATACCCGCGGCGAAGAATTTAGTCGCGACCTTGATTCGGTGTTAGTCGAAATCGCCGGCCATGCAGCGAGCGGCGTCCGCGAGATCACGCTACTCGGTCAGAACGTTAATGCTTATCGTGGTACCAGTTACGATGGACAGATTGTTGACCTTGCCAGCCTGATCCGCCTTATTGATGTTATCGACGGCATCGATCGGATCCGCTTTACCACCTCGCACCCGGTGGAATTCACAGATGCTCTTATCAATACCTACAAGGACGTTCGAGCGCTGGTAAGCCACGTTCATTTGCCCGTGCAAAGTGGTTCGGATCGGGTGCTGGCGTTGATGAAGCGCGGTCACATGGTGCTTGAATACAAATCGATTCTGCGCAAGCTGCGCGAAGCACGACCCGGGGTTTCCATATCATCGGACTTCATAGTTGGTTTCCCAGGCGAAACGGAAGAAGATTTCATGGCCACCTATCGGCTGGCCGAGGAAATGGTCTTCGACCAATCGTTCAGCTTTATTTACAGCCCGCGACCTGGTACCCCTGCCGCGGGATTAGAAGATGACGTTCCTTTGGAAACCAAGAAGGAACGGCTGGCGCGTTTGCAGGCCTTATTGCGCGATAACGCTGAGAAAATTAGCCGCGCGATGGAAACCACCCGACAACAGGTATTAGTAACCGGTAATTCAGTCAAAGATCCCCAGGAGCTGTCGGGTCGCACTGAGAATAACCGGGTCGTGAATTTCGCCGGCCCTCAGTCATTGGTGGGCAATTTTGCAGACGTTGAGATCACGGCCGCCTTGCCAAACTCTTTACGAGGCCGTTTGGTCGCCGACTATCATTCGAGTGCTGCGTGAGCGAAACCGTAGAAATCCA
>JBCCEV010000111.1:0-14687 GCA_039030125.1 Pseudomonadota bacterium
GCGATTTTTCGTTAGCCAGATTGGTCCCGCAGCCGTCCGCCGCTCAAATGCGCGAAGGACGTGGCACCGGACACGTACGCCAAAATCACTTGCCCTAACGCTGAGTTCGTTCGCGACGTCTTCGCCGATGGAAATCGACGAACGGGTTTGCGGTGTCTCTTTCGCCCGATCGTTAGCCCACGGCAAGGTGACTCTCAATATTTCCAAGCGGGTTAGCTGCGGCCAAGCGTTCGTGCTGATGTAAGTCGTGTGCGATCCGACAAGCCACTAAAGGCTCGAGAATTGGGCGCATTTCTCTAATGGTCCTGCGTAAAATGTTATCGTGTAACATTGTAGTGGCCCGCGCCCCGATTGGGGTAGCCCTGCAATCTCCCTCAAAGCAGCGCATCTAATGTCCGAAGCCGTCATCGTAATGACCGTCACCACCGCCGCCTTTTTGGTCGGTCCGCTGGTCTGCGTAGCCTGTCTGAATGTGCCTGCTTTGCGTGAATGGATCGCCGGCCTAACTTTTGTCTGTATCGGCGGGTTAGCGCTCTTCGTTGTCGGCTGGGAAGCAGTCGCGGCCGTTGGTCTTCCGGCTTTAGTCTTTTTGGTATTGGGGCTCGCTTTACCCTGGTTGATGCATCAGCTAGGCGGTGTGCTTGGCGCGAATATCGCGGATGCTGCGATTGTGCTCGGGCTCGCGGTACACGTTTTCGTAGAAAGCGCCGCTTTGGGCGCGACCATCGGGGGCGCCGGTTTGATCATGGCCGTACTCGTTCACCGTCTACCCGTTAGCTTTGCGGTTTTTTCGTTGGGATCTGTGCGTTTCGGGTGGCTTTCAGCGGCCGTTCTGATGCTCGCCTCAATCACCGGTTTTTCTTTTGGCAGCACCTTGACGAGTGTTCTCAGCGTGGCCGGACTTGCGTACCTACAGGCTTTTGTCGCGGGTTCGCTCCTACACGTGCTGACCGAACATCAGTTCGGTGGTTCTGCGCGACACAATCATAGCGGTGTGAGCACGCTAAAGTTTGGTCCGGCGACGGTTACCGGCGCCGCCACCGGGTTGGTATTGGTGGCTCTGGCTGTGAGTCAAAGCCACGCTCACGAAAACGAAGTTCAGCTTAGCGATCAGCACCAAACAGCGTTAACCGACATGTTCCGATAGCCACCTCCTGGGACTGGGCGAAACATACACCGATTATTTCCATACGCTTGGTTCCCCACGTGCCTTTGCGTGGAGGCGGCTGCACACGGCGGTTCCGAATTTCATTATCAACAAACCTTATAATCGCGGCCCGCAAATTCGGAGCTTTAGAGGTCGACGCATGAAATTACTCAATTCGTTTGGTCCCAATCCGCGCATCGTGCGCATGTTTTGCGGCGCCAAGGGTATTGCCTTGGATGCCGAGGAACACGATTTAATGGGCGGCGAAAATCGCCAAGAGAGTTATCTTTCCAAGAACCCTGGCGGCCAGATGCCGGCCCTTGAGCTTGATGACGGCACTGTGTTCGGTGAAACGGTAACGATTTGTGAGTACTTGGAGGAGAAAAACCCCGCTCCTGCTTTAATCGGAACAAGCGCCGAGGCGCGCGCGAATACCCGTATGTGGATCCGCCGGGTCGAGCTCAATATCACCGAGCACATGTATAACGGCTTCCGTTTCGCCGAAGGTATCGATATGTTCCGCGATCGGCTCTACTGCATCCCCGAAGCGGCCGGGGAATTCAAGGCCAAGGCCCGCTACGGTCGCGAATGGCTTAATGGTCTTATCGAAGGTCGTGACTACATTGCCGGTAGTGAATTTTCACTTGCCGATATCGTGCTCTATTGCTGCATCGATTTTTGTAAGGACGTGGCACAGCCTGTAGACACCGATCTGGCTAGCATTAACGCTTGGTTCAACCGGATAGACGCGATGGATTGCGCCAAGTCCAGCCTTCATGCGGCATCGGAAAAGGTCAAGATGGCGGGTTAGAAAACCGAGGCAGAGCCCTTTCCCCGGCACCGACGCAAAAGAAAACCGGGCCCGAAACCACTCATGTCATATACAAACCGCCGTTGACGTGCAGCGTTTGTCCGGTGATGTAAGCCGCACCATCGGACATCAGGAACGCGACGGTTTCGGCGATCTCAACCGGCGCCCCTAGGCGATTCATCGGGATTTTGTCGCGCCAATTTTCGCGCTCTTCGGGCGTGAAGGTTGGCTCCAGGCGCTCGTGCCAAATGAGTCCGGGTGCGATGACATTCGCTGTGACACCGCTGGTCGCCAAGTCCATTGCCAGTGAGTGGGTGTAACCAACGATGCCGGCCTTCGCCGCGGAATAGGGCGCCATACCAGCATCCGGGATATAGGCTGCGAGCGAGGCAAAGTTCACGATACGGCCGAATTGCCGTTCGCGCATGTCGCCGCAAAACGTTCGTGTCAGATGATAGGTGCCGTACAGATTGACCTGCACGACCCGATCGAAAGCTTGGGGTTCCATTTCCCAGGGTGGTGCTATCGTCGCGATCCCGGCATTGTTGATGAGATACGCAATTTCCACCCCGCGCTCATCGAGTCGGGATTTCAGGGCATCCACTTCGCCTAAATTTCTAACATCGAAGGCTTCAAAGGTCAGATGCGCGAGTTCATCTTGCGAAAACTCGGCAAGCCACGGCTCCGCGTCTGCCGCACGCCGGTCGCAGGCGACGATGTCATAACCTCGCGTCAGCAAGGTGCGCGTGATTTGCGTCCCCAGCCCGCCTAGCGCTCCAGTTAACAGCACATGTCCCTCTGACATGATCACTCCTTCGGTCTTCGAATTTCGTTAGCTTAGCAAAAAGGGGTCGAAGCCCTTTTTCTGGTCACGGCACGGTCAATCGCATGAACGCGTTTTAGCTTCATGAGCCGATTAAAAATGGCTCTAACCCCTTTTTGCTGTTATATCTGCTTTTCCACTTAGTTCTATCCGAGGGATGTCATGAAGAAAGCCGAGCTCGATCTCTGTTATCTCACCGCCACTGAGGCACTGGAAAAATTCAAATCACGGGAGCTCTCTCCGGTTGAGTTAACCAACGCTTTAATTAAGCGCTGTGAGGAAATTGGGCCGAAGGTTAACGCAATGACCTACACGTTCTTCGACGAAGCGCGGAAGGCTGCGCGCGCCGCGGAAAAGAAATACAAGCAATCCAAAGGTGCGCGCCCAAAACCGCTGGAAGGGATCCCGATCGCAATTAAGGATTTTCATTCCATCAAAGGCCGCATTACTACCTACGGCTCGAAAGCGTTTGAAGGACACAAGCCTGACAATACTGCGCCGACCGTTGATCGCCTGCTAAAGGCAGGCAGTATTTTGTTAGGCCGTACGACAACGCCGGAGTTCGCGCATTCAGGGATCACCCAGAGTCCGTTGTGGGGGATCACGCGCAACCCTTGGAATTTGAACTGTACTCCCGGTGGCTCCTCTGGTGGTGCCGGGGCTTCGATTGCGGGCGGCATGGTGACGATCAGTGATGGCACCGACGGCGGTGGTTCGTGCCGCATGCCGGCGGCGTTCAGCGGTTGCGTTGGTTATAAACCGCCGTTTGGGCGCAACCCCAGTGATAATGAACATCCGTTAGAGACATTATTGGTGCACGGGCCCATCACCCGCAGCGTAGGCGACGCGGCGTTGATGCAGAACGTCATGAGTGGCTACCACCCCTCCGATCAGGCGTCGCTGAAAGAGGACTACACGCTGCCGTTGGAATTTGAATCCATCCGCGGCATGAAGATCGCGTACTCAATGGATCTGAATATCTTTGAGATCGCGCCCGACGTTGAGAAAAACACGCTCGATACGATCAAGGCGCTCCGGCGCATGGGCGCCAAGGTCGAAGAAGTCGATCTCGGCTGGGATTGGGGTATGTACGACGCCTGGTATACGCGTTGGGAAGGTGCCTTTGCCGGGTTGATCGGTGAGTTGTTACCGCGCTGGCGTTTTGAGATGACGCCATTTTGTTTGGAGATTGCGTCCCGAGGCATGGAGCATTCAGCCGCCCGTTTTTACCGCACCAACGCGGGTCGCCAGGAGCAATGGAATAAACTGGAACCGGTGCTAAAAAAATACGACGCGTTGCTGTGTCCAACGGTTGCCTGTTCATCGTTACCCGTAACCCATGATGATGGCGGCGATGACTTTGAGATCAACGGCAAGAAGATGGGCAACTATCTCGGTTACTCAATGACCTGGCCGTTCAACAACATGAACTGGTGCCCGGTTTTAAGTGTGCCGAGCGGTTTCGGTGACAAACATATGCCGACCGGGATCCAGATCTGCGGGCGTACCTTTGACGACCATACGGTGTTCAAGATTGCCGCGGCGATTGAGCGCGCGCGCCCATGGATACAGGAGCGACCAAAAATCTAAAGCCGCCGCCACCCGCGGTCGTAAAGATTTGGAGATTCAACGCTTAAAGGCGGACGTACTGGTGATTGGCGCCGGCGGCGCGGGCATGTACGCGGCGCTGTCGGCGGCCAAAGCTGGCGCCCGCCAGGTAATCTTGCTCGATAAAAATATGATCGGCCGCGGCGGTGCGACCATCATGGCGCAGATGACCGTGGCCGCCGCACTTAGTGAAGCAGAGCCCGACGAATGGGAGTGGCACCTCGCTGACACACTCGAAGCGGGTCGCGGCCTGTGCGATCCAAAGCTTGCTGCGCTCTTGTGCCGCGAAGGTCCGGTGCGTATGCGCGAAATGGACGAGTGGGGCGTGGGTTGGGCGCGCGAGGGGGACAGCATCGCGCAAGTGATGGCGCCCGGGCATGGCGTTAAGCGTTGCTGCTACGTTGATTTTTTGAGTACCGGCCCGGCTGTCTCGCAAACGCTACGCAATCGGGTGAGTCGGTCTAAAGAGATCCGGCGCGTGAGCAATCTCACGATCACTGAACTGCTGATTAACGATGAGCGATGTTGCGGTGCGTTCGGTTATGACGTGTCGAGCGGCGTCGCGGTTTCGATTGAGGCCGGGGCGACGATCATCGCAACCGGCGGCTTAACGAAACTCTACGCGCGCAATAGCGCATCGACCAATATGGCTGGAGAGGGTTATGCGTTGGCCCTCAATGCTGGCGCCGAATTGATTGATATGGAATTTGTGCAGTTCTTTCCGATCGGTCATTTAGCCCCGCGACTGGTCGGCATGGATCCAATTATGTGGGATCCGTTTCGCTATAAGCTTGGCGGCCTGCTGCTCAATGGTGAGCACGAAGAATTCGTGCATCGTTATGCGGATGCCGATGAAGGAAACTACAAGATCACGCGCGATCAGGCGACGTTCGCCATCCTCTCCGAAGTCGCGGCCGGTCGGGGCTCGCCGCACGGCGGGGCGTACTTGTCTTTCGCGCATCTGAGTGAAGACCGCCTCCGCGAAGCTTTCGGCCCTGTCATCGATAGACTCGCTGACAACGGTATCGACCTAACCAGTACCGCCGTCGAGGTATCGCCCATCGCGCACTACCACATGGGTGGCATTCGCGTGAACGAGAAAATGCAAAGCACAATCGCAGGCCTTTATGCGGCGGGCGAGGCGGTTGGTGGGGCCAATGGTGCGAATCGTTTATCCGGCAATGCGATCACCGAAGCTTTGGTGTTCGGTGATGTTGCTGGTCGTGAAGCGGCCCTTGAGGGCGCTAATGCCGCGACCGCCGTACCTTCATCGGCCGAGGTTTGGGCCGCTGATCGTTTGAGCTCGATGGTCGCTGCAAGCGACGAATCGCCTGATCAGCAGTTCAATCGCTTGCAGGGTCTGATGTGGGATTCCGTGGGGCCGTTTCGCGATGCTAAGGGTCTCGAGTTCGCCCGCGACCAAATTGACGGATGGGGCGTATCGGAGGAACGCCAAGGACAAGTGACGATCTTGCCTTTCGATATGAACCTCGCGAGCCGCTTGGAGTTGAGGGCGGCTTTGACGAGTGCGAAAGCGGTGATTGCGTCCGCGCTCGCTCGTGAAGAAAGTCGTGGCGCGCACCAGCGGCGCGACTTTCAAGAAATGAACGATGAAGCTTGGCATTGTTCGCAACGCATTAAGTTACACGAGGGCACGCTCGTGACTGATAAAGTGCGGCGATGATTGACAGCCAGCGCATTGCCACCTTGGAGATTGTTCGCGGCTCCGAAGAATTGGGCCTTGAAACCGTGGCTTACGAGCTTCCGTTTGAAGACGGCGCATCGATCCTGGATGGTTTGATGTGGTTGAAAACACATCGCGAACCGAGCCTGGCCTTTCGTTTTAGTTGCATCAATGCGAATGTCTGTCGCGAGTGCACCATGGTGATCGACGGCGAGACGACTTACGCGTGTACCGCGCGCTTACGTCCGGGTGTGACGAAGCTCGAACCCCTACCAAATAGACGTCACATCCGCGACTTGGTCACTGAAACCGTGCCGCGACGCGAAAGGCTGATCGACGACTAGGAATTCGCGTCGAGCACGCGTCTAACGGCGCGAACGATGCCTAGGTAGCCCGTGCAACGGCACCAATTACCGGCGAGCGCTTCCCGTAGTTGTTGGTCGTCACACGCCCGCCGGCGCCGCACGAGGTCTCGCGCGGTCATCAACATCCCCGGCGAACAGAACCCGCATTGCAGCGCATGTTCAGATTTAAACGCATCGCGCAACGACTGCATGGTGTCATCGTCCTCCATGCCTTCAATGGTTTCGACCATCGCGCCTTGGCAACTCACCGCGAGCGTCAAACAGCTTCTCACCGGCTCACCGTTCAACAGCACGGTGCACGCGCCACAATGGCCATGTTCGCAACCTAAGTGTGTGCCGGTGAGGCGTTGTTGCTCGCGCAGAAAGTCAGCCAGATGAGTGCGGGGTTCAACCGTAGCGGAAACCTCAGCGCCATTGATTTTCAGATTGATCGTGCTCATGGGTAGGTGCCGGCGATGGCACGCTCGGCGGCGATCGTCAGGCATTGCAGCTTGTAATCATCGTCGGCGACGTCCAACGCGGCGATCGTGCGTTTCATCGCGTCGCGATCGGCGTAAGCGGCGTTGTGAGCTTGCCACGCGTCTTCGATTCCTGTGGGTCGGCAGGGAATGCCATTTGCCGCGCCGAGTGCGAGCCGGTGATCGGATATCTCCGGATCTCGGATTGCGATCCCGATTGCTTTTGTCACTTCACCGATCGTGGGTGAGAACTTCCAATAACTCCACTTCGTGTGCGAGGCGAGCTTTGGAATCGACAGGGAAACAATGATTTCGGTGTCTTGTAGGACGCTAACGAATGGCGCCCGGTAAAACTCATGAATAGAAATTTCGCGCTCGCCACCGCTTCCCAACACATTGATAACGGCGTTGAGCGACATCATGGTCGCCGGCCAGTCGCCAGCCGGATCTGCGAAAGCCACGGCGCCGCCGAGAGTCCCCTGGTTTCTTACGCTGCGATAGCCGATTTGCGATGCCACATGGGCGAGTAGTTCGCCCGCGGTCCCGGCCACCACGCCATCTTCAAGTGCCGCGCTCGTGACGCAGGCGCCTATCTCAATTTTCTCCTCGTGTTCTTTGATGTCCTTGAGCGCATCGATGTGGCGTATATCAACCAATAATTGCGGGGCGATCAGTCGTTGGTTAAGCAACTGCAGCAGCGATTGGCCGCCCGCGATGAGTTTCGCTTGTCCTCCAGCATTGCTCAGTAATTCGCTCGCGTGCGCGAGCGAGGAGGCATATTGATAATCGAACTCTGGCGCTTTCATTTTTTGCTTGCCTGCGCTTGCTGCAAGGCTTGGAAGATCCGCTCTGGGGTCGCTGGTGTTTCCAGGATCTCAACGCCATAACCCACCAGCGCATCGTTAATCGCGTTGATGATCGCCGCCGGCGGTGAGACGGCACCACCTTCACCTACGCCTTTAATGCCGTAGGCCGTGCGCGGCGAAGCGCTCTCGGTCGAGCGCAATTTGATGTTTGGCACTTCCAGCGCGCTCGGAATGCGATATTGCGCGAAGTTCAGCGCCTGTGGGATCGCATTATCGTCATAGGGTGATTCTTCATAAAGCGCGGTGCCGATCCCCTGGACGGTGCCGCCAATGGTTTGTCCTTCAACCACCATGGGGTTTACTTGGCGTCCGCAATCGTCGGCGATCACGTAGTCGAGGATTTCAACGGCACCGAGATCGGGGTCCACCAACACCGTGGCCGCGTGCGTGGCGTAACTGAAGGCACCGTGGTCTGAGGTTGGTTTGTAGGTGCCCACGGCCTCAAGCGGCTGATCGGTTAAATCAGGCGAAAGCTCTTCCGGCGCGTCGTACCAAACGGATGCCAGATCGGCGAGCGACACTTCGCGCTCTCTGGATCGCAGTTTGCCATCATCTAATACGACATCACTGGCCTCGCAGTTGAGCAAAGCACCCGCAATCGCCTTAAGACGTTTGCTCAGGGTGCGACTCGCGGCATCCACCGCACCCCCTCCCCAAACGATACTGCGCGATGCATAGGTGCCAGTGGAAAATGGTGTTTCTCCGGTATCGCCATGGATTATCTTGATATCGTTGATCGGCGCGCCTAATACTTCGCTTGCGATCTGCGCAAGCGTGGTTTCCAAACTTTGTCCGTGCGATTGCAACCCGGTCATCACTTCGAAGCTGCCGTCCGGCGTTAGGCGGATCCGCGCTTGCTCATGGCCCGGAACAATCGGGATCCCCACACCGGCGAACACTTTCGTACCGTGCGAGGTTTGCTCTGTGTAACTCCCAAAACCGACGCCGAGCAACCGGCCATCCTGGCGGGATTGTTGCTGGGCCTGACGTACCGTTGCCAGCCCGATCATCTCCGCGGCCGTCGTTACACTGGCTTGATAGTCGCCGCTATCGAAGATCTTGCCGACGACATTAGTAAAGGGCATGTCGCTGGCGTTGACGAGATTGCGCTTGCGCAACTCCGCCGGTTCAATGCCAACTTCTCTCGCCAGCGCGTCAATGGTGAGTTCCAACGCGAAGCAGATCCCGGTGCGTGAGACGCCGCGATACGGCTGCAGGGGTGGCTTGTTGGTCATCACGGTGCGGGTGCGGGCATGATAATGATCGAAACGATAGGGGCCAGGAAAGCTGGCCCCGGCCTGTGCCGCTTCAAAGCACGAGGTGAATGGCCACATCGAATAAGCGCCGGCATCAACATCGATTTCGACGTCGATGCCGACCAGCTTGCCGTCAGTCTGGGCGTAGGCTTTAACGCGATATTCGTGTTGGCGTGCATTCGCGCCCACCGTCAGATGCTCGCGGCGGTCTTCAATCCAACGGATCGGGCGCCGCAGTTTCATCGCCAGCCAACACACCGATACCTCCTCAGGCTGCAGCACGAGTTTAAGTCCGAAGCCGCCACCGACATCCGGCGCGATCACACGCACTTGTCTCTGTTTGAGTCCCAGGGTTTCGGCCAGCGCTCGCCGAATGAGGTGGGGAATTTGGGTGGACGTATGAACGGTGAGTTGTTGCCGGCCTTCATCCCATTGAGCAACCACGCCACGGCCCTCAAGCGGCACCATGCACTGCCGCGCGGTAACGAAATTTCTTTGCACGCACACTGGCGCCAGATCATCGGCGAGTTCCTCACCGATCTCGCCTGCTAAGTTGATGTTGCTTGGCCATTCATTGTGGAGCAAAGG
Source organism: Pseudomonadota bacterium (assembly GCA_039030125.1). Lineage (GTDB taxonomy): Bacteria > Pseudomonadota > Gammaproteobacteria > JBCCEV01. The sequence continues at coordinate 9,607 of JBCCEV010000111.1, forward strand.
TGCGCTGGGATCGATTGCGGCTGTCATCGTTGCGAGGCCCGGCAAGGGCGAATATTCGACTGCTACCTGTGTCGCTAGATCTTCCGCGCAGGCACGGTCCTTGGCGACGCAAACCGCCACCGTCTCGCCCACGTAACGGACTTTCTCACGTGCAATGGCGGGGAAAAACGACGATTGAAAACCGGGCAAGGTTGAATCGGCGCCTATCGATCCGAGTTTGCTCAAATGCTCACCGGTGAACACCTGCGCGCGCAGATCGGCCGGGATTTGGATCTGAGTAATGAGTCCGTGGGCGATCGTACTTCGGACAAAGCTCGCCTCCAGCATGCCAGGCAGCTGAATATCGGCGACAAAACGCCCGAGTCCTTTGAGGTAGCGCTCGTCTTCCACGCGTTCAACGCGCGCACCAATCCCCGATGTACTCATGTGATCTCCGATGGGCTTAAGCCAAAAGGTAGCATTCGCTTGGATTTTCGTCGCCTGTTGGAAACCGGAACAGCCGTGCGCTCCATTTCGATACGATACGGCTCAATACTGAGATAATCGCGGCCCCCCCAAAGCGCGTCCCAGAAAAACCTAGTGGAACCACAAAGCTGGTTGATATTTGGCTGCACCGTGCTGTTTAGCAGTTATCTGCAAACCATCGCGGGATTTGGCATGGGCATGATCTTGATGGCCGTGATCGGTGCTAGTGGCTCTATTCCGTTGCCGATCCTAACGGCGGTGGTTTCGTTGATTTCTTTTGCCAATGTCACGTTATCTATGAAAGGCCACCTCGACTCAATCGATTGGCGAATACTGCGATGGCTGATCGTGGGGCAGCTACCGGCAATCGTGGTCGGCGTCTCGCTGATCACGTTACTGGATCGCGACTGGCGGTGGATCCTTGAAGTTTTACTGGGCTTATTTATCACCGCGGGTAGCGCATCGATGATGATCAAGCCGGTATCTCGGCCTACGGTATCAACGCCGTCAGCCTGTGTCGTGGCGGGTTTCGGGGGTGGCATCCTTGGTGGCCTATTTTCCGCATCTGGCCCGGTCTTGGGTTGGTTTGTCTATCGGCAGCCGTTGGCGATTGAGGTGATCCGTTCCACGCTGCTGTGTTTCTTCGCTATCGCGACAATGGGTCGCACGGCCATTGTCGGGCTGCAAGGCGGCTTGGTTGCCGATGTTTGGTTATTCACGGCCACTGGCTTGCCGCTGGTATTCATGGGGGCGTGGCTGGGCCGCTGGTTACCGCCAAAGCTAAGTGAGACCAACCTAAAACGCGGGGTTTTTTGCTTTTTGTTTTTAATCGGTGGCTATATTCTGACCCGGGGTTTCTTGCGATAACGGGTGTAAATGGCGCAGCGATTGAATGACTGACGCGGGTAATCACTTCTTTACAGGGCTAATGGCACTTGGCATTGCCTGGCTCTTCATTCGTTCCAGTAATTCGGCGACGACGCGCGCGTTGGCATTGGCGGTTGCCTTAACGGCAGTCTCGATATTTTTCCGGCTTATCGTCATCGGTCTCGCACAAGCGGGGCCCATGCCGCGAGGCAGCGGATGGCTGGTGATCGGGAGCGCCGGTGCTTTCCTGGCTGCTTTCGAATGGACCATCCGCGTCCGTCGCACGATTCCCTCGGGCGCATTGCGGACCAACTTCGGTGATGCCGCCATCCGCATCGCGCAAAGCTTGGCGCTGTTCTACGCGGTTATGGCGATCGCGAACCCGGATCTTTGGGCCCGCGAATTTTTGCCCGGTCTAGATAAGGATATTCCCTGGTCGCACACCGTGCGGTATGGGTTCGCCGCGCCATTATCTATCGCTATGCTGCTGTGGCTGGCGGCAATGCTTTTGTGCTTGCGCCGCCGTCCCGATCCCGCCGAGCGGGTGCGACTCATTGCGGTTTTATTTTCGACGCCCTTGGTCGCCGCGGGTTTGGTACTGCCGGTCGCTATTGCGCCGGTTACCACAACTTTGGGGTTTTTCGTGCTCCTCGCCGGTGGCATGCGTTTCGCGCTTCTTCAAGGTCGACAGGGCTTGTTTTTGAGTCGGTTTTTGTCGCCACAGGTCGCTAAGTTAGTGAGTCGCGAGGGACTCCAGGTCGCCATGCGGGAAACCTGCCAGCCGATTTCGGTGGTCAGTTGTGATTTGCGGGGATTCACCAAGTTTGCTGCCGCTCGCGACTCAACCGAGGTTCTGCAATTGCTACGAGAGTATTACGACGCTGCCGGTGAAGCCGCACTGGAAGTGGAAGGAACGATCAAGGACTACGCGGGCGATGGCGTTTTAATTCTGGTTGGCGCGCCTGTTGCCATGAATGATCACGCTGACCGCTCGCTGCGACTCGCGCGGCGGATCCGCGACGAGGTCAACACCGTATTGACGCGCTGGACCAGCGTTGAGTATCCCTTGGGCGTTGGGGTTGGCGTTGCCAGCGGCCCCGTTACCGTTGGCATCATCGGCGGCGACAGCCGCTTGGAATATGCGGCCGTTGGTACCGCGGTGAATCTTGCCTCGCGCTTGGGCGAGAACGCTAGCGCGGGTGAAATCTTAGTCGCCAAGGAGACCCTCGAAGCGCTAACGGTGAAAGATCAACAAAATGGATTTTCGAGTGGCCGCGAGCTTCAACTCAAAGGTTTTGATGCGCCGATTGAGGGCATGTTGTTGACATAAACTTAATCATTAGGCCCTACCGGCGGCTCGGCAACGTGGCCTGCGATTGCATCGATACTTAAGACCATCAAAGCGAAAGCAATCAAAAACATGCCGATGATCTCCATCGCGCTCGGGTGCTCGCCAAAATAGTACGCGGCACTAATGACCGCGATCACCGGTGCCGCAAGGGTGGCCAAACTGGCGGTACCGGCGGACAAGTTATCAAGCGCATAAACCCATAACAGCCAACCTACGCCGGTCATGCCGATGGATATTATGGCCAGGACTATGATGAACCGGGGCGACCACACGATCGCAGGTTCCGGCACCCACCAAGCTAGGATGAGTAGTGGAATCGTGCCAAAGAACATTTGCCAGGCCGTCATTGAAATCAGATCCATCGGGGCACGTTTTTGGATCCGTTTGACAATGACCGCGCCCATCGCCCAAGTTGCGCCGGCACCGAGCGCCAGCGTATTCCCCAGCATCGTATCGCCCAGTTGCCAGGGTTGGATCAGGGCGATTAACCCGAGACCGGCCAGCGCTACAGCTATCCATTGTTTTCCCTTGATCACCTCGCCAAGTAATACCCAGGCGAACAACAGGGTAAAAAAAGGCATGGTGTAGACCAGAAAGGCGATGCGCCCGACGGTGCCTTCATCGATGGCCCAGGTAGAAAGGGCGAACAGAACGGATGTTTGAACTAATGCCAATAGCAACAATTCGGGAACGCGTTGTGGACGCATTGATCGCCCAGTGGCCGGCAGGACCATTAACAGGCACAAAGCGCTAACGCTCATGCGTGCGGCTGTGAACTTAAAGGGTTCGGCATCGAGCAAGCCGATTTTCAGCACCGTCCAGCCCCAGCCCCACATCAAGGTCATTACGAGCAACGCAAGCCACGGCTTGGCGCTCTGACTATTTATTTGCATGGAGAACACGGTGGCTCGGATCACGTGCGCTAAGGATACCCTTTTTTGCACGGTAGCCCTCAGCTATCCTCCGCGCACGCCATTGGGAAGCACAGCGAGAACAAAATGATGGACGCCTTAGGGGTTTTCTCTACGTTTGACTACGCGGTTTTACTCATTAATCTTTTGCTGTTTGTATTTGCCCGCCAAGCCATTTCGATAACCAAAGGAAAGGCAAATACCACCGTCGCCGACCTCAGTATCGTGACGCTCCGCGCGGTGAACATTCTGCTGTTCTTGCTGTATATGAGCGCGCTGTTGTTTTCGGATTCCGCTAAACAACTCTCTCAGACCGGGTTGGTGTTGGTGCTGTCGGTACTGGTCGCGCATACGGTTTCCGGCACGGTGCTGAAATATTTTGGTCGCACGCGCGAGATCGACGGCGAACAACATCGATCGGAGACTTATCAATCCGAAATTTTCGGTTTGATCGTCATCGTTCTCGCCGGCGCTGCCGCGCTGATACTGATCATTAATATTTGGGGGATGACGAGCTGGCTAAAAACCACCAGTTTGCTCGGGGGGTTGCTCATCATTTTGTATTCCACCAAAGACGTTTGGGCACCGGAGAACATCAATGGTCTGATTTTGCTTTATAACGGCGATGTTGAACCGGGCTCCTTGGTCAGGGTTGATGATTTGGGAATATTGGCCGTCGTGTTGCAAACGTCGCTGACCCAAACGCGGCTGCGCGATCTGGTTTCGCGGCATATCGTGGTGGTCCCCAACAGCCGGCTGCGCAACGCCAAAATCGAAATTCTAAGTAAAGGAACGGCCGCCGGCGTTTATCAGTTTGTTGAGTTCAAGATTGGCTACCATGTGAGCGCTGAAGCTATCGATGCGTTGTTTACAACGATCTGGGAACAAGCCTCGGACGTTGAAAAATCGATCAACGCTGAGCGACCTTGCGTCGCAAAGATCTCCGAAACCGGTGACCACGCGGTGGTGTGGAAGCTTTGTTATTGGGTAAAAAACAGCTATGGGATCGTCGATGCTATGCACGCAATTAATCGCGCCGCGTTTGAGCAATCCAGCAAATTTGGGATCGATTTGAACACGCCGCTCACGCACACGGTCGAGCAGCAAGAATCGAAGCACCCAGTACCTTTTGCAGCCGCGGAATCGTAATCGGCGGGCTGTGACGTCAAGCAGTTTTGTAAATAAACCGGTGCATTACCCGGGCTAGTAACTCTGATTTTTCGTCCAGCATGGCGATATCCAAATCGGCGTACTGATGACCCTTGCGCTCGAATAGTTGAATCAGCTTCGCGGTTAATTTGATGGGCTGACCAATCTGGCCGCGGGCATGGTTTTTGATTTGACTTTCCGTATGGATCCAAGGACCCAAGTCATAGTTTGCATCAACAATAAGATTCGCTTGGCGAAGTAGCCACCCTGGCTGTAGTCCGCCCTGTCTGAAGACCTTCGTACTATCCTGCATGTCGTCTAGGAAGCGCTCGTTCTCA
>JBCCEV010000112.1:0-14637 GCA_039030125.1 Pseudomonadota bacterium
CATGCCCTGGTGATCGATGCGAACGCGTTGATGCAATTCCCGACCCCGCTCGATTGCATCAACACAGCCGCGCGCTGACCTCCTAACCAAGCACCCGCCGCGAGGCCGACGCCTTCTTCCTCGCTGGTGAGCGAAACCGCGCGAACCGCGGCGTCAGCGTGCGCCTGATTAATGAGACTTTTATGTCCGGCGTCCGGAACATAGCCAATCTGCTGGATATCCAGTGCTTTCAAGCCGCGATAAACGCCATCGCTCCAATCATTTTGCTCTGCTTCCATGCAGTGCAGTATATGGAAAATCCGAATGACGGTGCGAGAACGGGTGTGAGCGTTTACTATTCATCATCAAGTTGTTGAGAGACCAACGATGTATGTAGTCCACGTGATGTATCCCAACCCTGCGGACGCTACCCAAGAATTTGATATGCGCCACTATCTCGAGGTGCACATGCCCATGGGAATTGGTTACCTACATCGTGAGTTTGGGGTCAGGCCTTGCCGCGTCGAGGTTTGCGGTGGAACTTATGGGGCAGATCGAACGAACGCTTCGGCGGACTACAATTGTTTTGGCAGCGTTTATTTCGAAACCAAACAAGAAGCCGACACTTTCATTGAACTGTTCGAGATGGAACGCCCTCGCGGTGTGCTGGCCGCGGATTGGCCAAAGTACACGCCCGCCGATCCAATTGCAGTATTGGGAGAAATTAAGGTCCTTGATATCGACGAGACGTTGGAGAAAGGCAAAGCGGTAATCGAAATTGCCGAGCGGGAATACGATGCCCGATAAGGCATCTGCAAGCACGTTGATCCTCAATACTTGGTATGTCGCGGCGCATATCGAGGAGCTTGAGGAAGGGCGAACCATTGGCCGCCGCATCGCGGACCGTCCCATTGTGCTGTGGCGCTCATTTGAGGGCACGGTTCACGCTTTTGACGATATTTGCCCTCACCGCAAAGCGCCGCTATCGATGGGTGAGGTGACAAACAATCTAGGACTCCGCTGTCCCTATCACGGCTTTACCTTTGCCGGCGATGGACGCTGCAGCAACGTCCCCGGCCAGGACAAAATACCCGAGCAGTGGCGAATCGAGCCCTATCCGATCATTGAACGCTTTGGGTGCATTTGGATATGGCTGGGCGACCCCAAGGGATCTCATGATGAGACCAGCATCCCTCAATTCATGGAATTCGGCATCGAACCTTACAAAGTTCGCGCCGGCATGATCCCCGTCGACGGTGACTACCGATTACTGGTGGATAATCTGCTCGATCCGACGCATGCTGAATTCGTTCATCGTACAAGTTTCGGCTCAAGCGACTTATCCGCCGCGCAAGGGCCCGACAAAGCAGACGAGCGTCCCACAGAGGAATTCGAGGTGGCTATCGAAGACGATAAGATCTCGTTTGATTATCGTCTGATCAACTCGCGTGGTGGACCCTGCTTTCGCCAAGCCTACTCGATGCGCGACGGCTTACAAGACGATGAGAATATCGACTACATCATGCACGTCGATTGGCAACCGCCGGGTTTGTTTTCCTACTGCATGGATCTCAACGCGGCGCAGGCGCAAGACGACAATCACCTGCGCTTGGTGAACTTACACATTCTTACACCGGAGACCGAGCGCACGACGCATTACTTTTATCGTTGCTCGGTATTAAACGATGGCGAGCGCGATGGGATCTTGGATTACTGGCACGAGATCGATCAAATGGCGTTCAATGAAGACAAAGTCATTGTTGAAGCACAGCAGAAAATTATCGGTGAGGAAGATCTTTTCGCCGATCGAAAATTATGGGCGCGCGCGAGCGATCAGATGAACGTGATGGGGCGGCGGATCCTCAAACGCATGGAAGAGTCACAAGCGCGCTAGTACCTACCAAGGCGTTCTCGACATGGCCGCCGGATGGGGTGCTTGGATGCGTGGCCCTTTGTCTGGAAAGAGCTTTTCGCGCAGGGGCCCTTCGCGATAGTCTGATTGCATCCGCCCCCGTTTCACCAAGATTGGCCGAACCTCGTCAATGAAGTCCTCAAACGATCGGGGCATCACCGAGAAGGACATATTGAAACCATCGGCGCCCGCGTCGATCCATTCCTCCAACTCATCGGCTATTTGTTCCGGGGTCCCGACCAGAACCGGCCCGGGTCCTCCGATGGCGACGTAGCGCACGATGTCATCAACGGTCCATTCCCGATCGGGATCGGAGGTGGTGAAGTTCTGCAGGAACGTCCGGATCGCGTTGGTCTTGATATATTCGACCGGCTCGTCTGGTTCGAGACCCGTTAGATCCACACCGCTCCAGCCGCCAATAAGTGTGAGCGCGCCATCGAAACTGACCTGATCGAGATATTCCTTGTAGCGTTTCTGGGCCTCTTCTTCGGTACCACCAAGAACCATCTTGATGTAAGCGAAACCGATAATATCTTCCGCCTTGCGGCCGATCTTTTCTGCTTTCGCGCGGATCGTTTTCATATGATTGCCAACGATTTCGGGTCTGGGGCCAACGATAAAAATGCACTCGCCATGGGCAGCGGCGAAGTCTGTACCACGCTCGGAAGTGCCCGCTTGAAACAGCACGGGAGTGCGCTGCGCGGACGGTTCGCTCAAATGATGTCCACGCATGCGAAAGTGTTCACCTTCGTGTTCGATTTTTCGGATCTTGGCGGGATCGGCATAGATTCCGCGCGCGGCATCATTGACCACCGCGTCGTCCGCCCAACTGTCCTCCCATAAACGGTAACAAATGCCGCAGTACTCGTCGGCCATCTCGTAGCGCACGTCATGCTCGGGGAGACCGTCGAGACCCAGACCATGTCCAGTACTTTCGAGATAGGAGGTCACAATGTTCCAAGCCGCGCGACCATCGGTAAGGTGATCCAAGGTCGACATATAACGCGCAAACGTATAGGGATGCACCTGTAGGATCGAACTGGTAAAGCCGAAGCCAATGTTGTCGGTGACCGTTGCCATCGCAGGAACCAATAACATCGGGTCGTTTACCGGTGCCTGAATGGCGTTGGCAAACGACGGATCGGGTGTGCCGCTATAAACATCGTAGGTACCCAACACGTCGGCTAAGAACATACCGTCGAACTTGCCGCGCTCCAACAGTTTCGCCAGGTTCAACCAATGATCGAGGTTCTTGTAGTCGGTCATATGGTCGTCATCGCGAGTCCATAAACCGGGTGATTGGTGCACGATGCAATTCATCGTGAACGCGTTAAAGTACATGCGCCGGCGTGCCATGGTGCCGTTCCCCCTCAGGTCGCATTGCGTAATGGCGAGGCAGGTAGGGTACGACCTAATGTGATTTGGCACTACTATTTTTGATAACCGTTTTGAGATAAGGAAAGAACATGGCGATTGCTAAGCTTGAACGTACTCTTAACGTATCACGCGATTATTGTTGGGCCTGGTTAGCGGATTTCGGCGCGCTTTCGAGTCTGCATCCACCGGGGAACCTCACAGAGTTCAGTTGCGAAGGCAGTACGCCAGGAGATCGCCGGTTCGCGCGGTTTAATCCGGAGCTGGGAGTAGAAGAACAGATCATCGAGCGCCTGGAAGTCGTCAACGCGCCGCACGTAATCGCCTATTCGATTGTGGAGAACGATCCCTTACCCATGAAAGACTATGTCGCGGTGATCACCTTCAATGAGAAGTCTAGCGATAGCACCGAGATCATTTGGGAGGGGCATTACACCGAGGCCGGGCTTGGCGAGACTGAAATGAGCGCGATGCTTTGCAATTTCTATTCATTATTTTTGGACGGCATTGCTAAAGCCCATGAGTTGGGCCGCGCGCCTGGGGAAACGCCCTATTAGCGATTAAATGGCAGTCGCTGCCAGACTCTGCACGTTCGCGAGGGTCCTATCGGGATCGCCGACATCGGTGATCAGGGGCTCGAACTTAACGATCTTTTTGCTTGCATGGATAATCGCCGGTAGGACCGGCACGTTGGCCGACTGTGCGATTAAAGCGAAGCCTTTTTTCCATTGTGTAACTTTTCCGCGTGTGCCTTCCGGGGTGATCCCGAGGATTAATTGTTCGCAATTGTTGAACCGAGCAGTTAGCTGCTCAACTAACCCCCGCGCCGCGCCCCGATCCACTGGGATCCCCCCAAAGTGGCTCATGATCATCCCGAGCGGAAACCGAAAAAGCGATTGTTTCGCGAGGTAAGACGAGCGTAATCCCAACCCCCAGATCACCATCACGGTCAGTACGAAATCGAAATTCGAGGTGTGCGGTGCAACGGCGATGATGAATTTCGGCTCGTTGGGAAATTCACCTTCAATGCGCCAGCCGCACAGGTGCATGCCAGTGCGCCCGACAAAGCGGGTGATCAGGTTGCCGCTTTGCGGCACCGCGTTGCCCAGTGGATGCCAGGACATGTTTATTCTTGGTGTTGATGGGAGCGGTAATTCTAAGGCTACAAGCCACGATTTGCTGCGCAAAGCGGTTTGTCAGTCAGAACAGTGATTCGCACAGTCGAAAAGCATGCGTCGTGGTCTACCGATGTTGACTCACCACCCCATGACTGCGCGACGTTAGAATGCCCACGGTCAGGCAGGAATACCCCTGAACACCGGCTCGGTGCGTTTCGCTTTTAGGAGTTCATATGCAATCTGCGTTGTGCGAGAAGTTTGGTATCGATTTCCCATTGTTCGCATTTAGCCATTGCCGTGACGTCGTTGTGGAAGTCTCGAAAGCGGGCGGTTTTGGCGTACTGGGGGCGGTGGCGCACAGTGCAGAAACACTGGAGATCGAACTTAACTGGATCGACGATCACATTGGCGGCAAGCCCTACGGCGTGGATCTGTTGATCCCTAACAAAATGGCAAACAAAGAAGGTGAGCTCAGCATCGAAGCTTTAGAAGCACAGGTGCCGGCGGAACATCGTGCCTACATTGAACGCTTGTTGGTTCAGCACGACATTGATGTCGCTGATCTTTGGGACGGCAAATATGGCGACATCGACTACATCAGCAATATGCGCGAATCTGGTGCCAACGATTTATTGGACATCGCCTTCAGTCATCCGATTGCGTTGTTCGTCAACGCGCTCGGTGTGCCGCCGCAAAGCGTCATCGCGCGGTGTCGCGACAACAATATCGCCATCGGCGCATTAACGGGGGCCCGCGAACACGCGATTAAACATGCCGAGGCGGGTGTTGAAATCTTGGTCGTTTCGGGGACAGAAGCAGGTGGACACTGCGGCGAAATTTCCACAATGGTGGTGGTACCGGACGTACTCGATGCCATCAAGGAATATGGAAATATACACGTGCTGGCGGCCGGTGGAATTGCGACGGGTAAGCAAATGGCAGCTTGCATGGCCATGGGCGCGGCTGGCGCTTGGTGCGGCTCCGTTTGGTTAACAACCGCCGAGGCTGAAACCACGCCGAGCGTGAAAGCAAAAATGTTAGCAGCGGGGCCGCGCGACACCGTGCGCTCAAAGAGCCGCACGGGTAAACCGACCCGCCAGCTCAAATCACCTTGGACCGAGGCTTGGACAGCCGAGGACGCGCCCGAGCCGCTACCAATGCCTTTACAGGGGCTAATTTCAAGGCCGGCGCTGGATAAGGTCGATCGCCTTGCCGCGCACGGGCACGAGGGCGCGAAAGAGATAGCGACCTATTACGTCGGCCAAGCGGTGGGATTGATGAATACAGCGCGCTCGGCGCGCTCGGTGGTTTACGACTTCATGGAGGACTATACCGACGCCGTCGAGCGCCTATCCGGCACTTTGGACGACTAAAACACCGCCTAAGCCCTTAATTTATCTAAGTTCGAGGCCGATAAGGTATATTACCCGGTTGCGGCTGGAATACGATCCGCGATATTCCAGCGGCCTGCCATGCGTTTCGGCGGGCCAATACTATCCATCTCAAACGATTCGTCGGTACGACCATGAGTGCTTTTAAAGACTACCTATCCGAAATAGAAACCCGCAAAGCCGAAGGCTTGAGCCCCAAACCCATCGATGACGCCGCATTGGTTAAAGAGATCATTGCTCAAATCAAGGATCTCGAAAACGAACATCGCAGCGAATCCCTCAACTTTTTTATCTATAACACCCTACCAGGCACCACCAGTGCGGCCGGTGAAAAAGCGCAGTTCTTGAAGGAGGTCATCCTCGGCAAAGAGAGCGTCGAGGAAATTTCTCAATCGTTTGCCTTTGATTTGTTGTCTCACATGAAAGGGGGCCCCTCGGTCCGGGTGCTGCTGGATTTGGCTTTGGGCGACGACCTGTCGATTGCCAAAGAAGCTGCCGAAGTTCTCAAGACGCAGGTTTTTCTTTATGAGGCGGACACCGAGCGTTTAGCCCAATCACATTCGCAAGGTAGCGACATCGCCACAGACATTTTGCAAAGCTATGCGAATGCTGAGTTTTTCACCAAGCTCCCGGATATTGATGAAGAAATTGATATCGTCACCTTTATCGCGGCCGAAGGTGATGTCTCCACCGATTTGCTGTCGCCCGGAAACCAGGCGCATTCACGATCAGATCGCGAGCTTCACGGCAAATGTATGATCTCCGAGGCGGCTCAGGTCGAAATCCAGGCACTGCAAGAAAAACATCCAGACAAGCGCGTCGCCCTCGTCGCTGAGAAAGGCACCATGGGTGTCGGCTCGTCGAGGATGTCCGGGGTTAACAACGTCGCTTTGTGGACCGGCAAGCAGGCCAGCCCTTATGTACCGTTCGTCAACTTTGCGCCGATCGTTGGCGGTACCAACGGGATTTCCCCGATATTTTTAACCACCGTCGACGTGACCGGCGGCATTGGGCTCGATTTCAAAAACTGGGTGAAAAAATTGGATAGCGACGGCCAGCCGGTTATGGATGACAACGGTGAACCCACGCTTGAGCAAGCCTACTCGATAGATACCGGGACTGTTCTTCGGATCAATACCAAGGCGAAAAAACTTTACGACGAAACGGGCGAGCACGAGCTTGTTGATATCTCAGCCTCATTGACCCCACAAAAGATCGAATTCATTAAAGCAGGCGGCTCTTACGCGATCGTTTTCGGTAAGAAGCTGCAGAGCTTTGCGGCCGCGACATTGGGCGTTACACCGCCGGTGGTGTTTGCGACCTCGAAAGAAATATCTCACGCGGGCCAAGGTCTCACCGCGGTCGAGAAAATTTTCAACCGCAACGCGATTGGCGTGAGCGAAGGTGCGGTCCTCCATGCTGGCTCCGATGTGAGGGTAAAGGTCAACATCGTGGGGTCGCAAGACACCACGGGCTTGATGACCTCTCAAGAGCTGGAATCAATGGCGGCAACGGTCATTTCGCCCACCGTGGATGGCGCCTATCAATCGGGCTGCCATACCGCTTCAGTGTGGGACAAGAAGGCGCAGGTCAATATCCCCAAACTGATGGGTTTCATGAATAAGTTTGGCTTGATCACCGCCCGCGATCCCAAAGGTGTGTATCACGCCATGACCGATGTCATCCACAAGGTCTTAAATGATCTCACTATCGATGATTGGGCGATCATCATCGGCGGCGATTCACATACCCGAATGTCGAAAGGCGTCGCCTTCGGCGCCGACTCCGGCACCGTTGCGCTAGCGCTTGCTACCGGTGAAGCGACCATGCCGATCCCGGAATCGGTGAAAGTGACATTCAAAGGTGAATTGAAAGATCACATGGATTTTCGCGATGTCGTCCATGCGACCCAGGCACAGATGCTGAAGGAATTTGGCGACAACGTGTTTCAAGGGCGGATCATCGAGGTCCACATTGGTACGTTACTCTCCGATCAAGCGTTCACGTTTACGGACTGGACCGCTGAGATGAAGGCAAAAGCCTCCATCTGTATTTCCGAAGATGACACGCTCATTGAGTCTCTTGAGATCGCGAAAAGCCGCATTCAAATCATGATCGACAAGGGCATGGACAACGAGCAGGAGGTCTTGCTTGGCCTGATTGAAAAAGCGGATCAGCGCATTGCGGAAATTAAGTCTGGAGAAAACCCGGCACTGGCACCGGATGCCAACGCCAAATATTTCGCCGAATTCGTCGTTGACCTCGATCAAATCACCGAGCCCATGATCGCCGATCCCGACGTTAACAATGATGATGTCGCTAAACGGTATACCCACGACACGATTAGGCCCGTCTCGCACTATGAGGGCACCAAGAAGGTCGACCTGGGATTCATTGGTTCGTGCATGGTGCATAAAGGCGATATGAAAATCATTTCTCACATGCTGCAGAATCTTGAGAAGCAAATGGGGAAGATCGAATTCAAAGCGCCGCTGGTCGTGGCACCACCAACCTACAATATCGTTGATGAACTCAAGGCCGAGGGCGATTGGGACGTATTAAGAAAATACTCAGGGTTCGAATTCGATGACGATGTGCCCAAGAACTCAGCGCGAGTCGAATACGAAAACATGCTTTATCTTGAGAGACCCGGCTGCAATCTGTGCATGGGCAATCAGGAAAAAGCAGAGAAAGGCGATACCGTGTTGGCCACCTCCACGCGTCTGTTCCAAGGACGTGTGGTTGAGGATTCTGAAGAGAAAAAGGGTGAGTCGTTATTGGCTTCGACCCCGGTCGTCGTTCTATCGACGATCCTCGGGCGCATTCCCAACATGGACGAGTATGTGGCCGCCGTGGAGGGCATCAACCTCACCTCGTTCGCACCGCCGCTCAAAGACCCGGCCGTGCAAACGGTTCATTAGCGCGCACCGCTGGCGCACGCTTTACTGCCTTCGATCAATGCCTCTTGTGCGGATCAGTACGGTCCTCGGAGCGCTATTAGCGCCAGCGTAAATTTTCCCGGGAGAGTTGATCCAAGGATGTGATCCCCATCAATTTCATGTCGCGTTCGATCTCGGTGCGTAAGTTACCCAGCGCCCGTTCAACGCCCGCCTGCCCCGCGCCCGACAATGCATAAAGGTACATACGGCCCCCCGAGCAGGCTTTGGCGCCAACCGACAACGCCTTCAAGACATGCGTGCCACGCTGTATCCCGCCCTCGCAGATCACATCAATCTGATCACCAACCGCGTCAACGATTTCCGCTAGCTGATCGAAGGGCGCGCGCGCGCCATCGAGCTGCCGGCCGCCGTGGTTAGACACCATGATGCCGGTGCAACCGATATCGACCGCGCGTTTAGCATCGGCCACGCTCATCACACCTTTGAGCGCGAATTGGCCACCCCACGCAGCGCGCAGGCGCTCTGCGTCGTCCCAGTTCATCGACTGATCGAGCATGGTCGAAAAATAATCGCCCACTGAAATCGCCACGCTCGTGCCGGCACCGATGTGTTGCGACAGATGCGGCAGGTCAAACTTTGGCTTGGTGAGAAAATTCCAGGTCCAGCCCGGGCGCATGGCAAAGCTCAACAAGCTGCTAGGCGTAAGTTTCGGTGGTGAGGTAAAACCGGTGTGCAAATCGCGTTCTCGATTACCGCCAGTAATCGTGTCGACCGTTAGCGCCAGAATATTGAACTTGGCAGCCTTGGCGCGTTCCAGCAGCGCATCGTTAAGGCCACGATCTTTGTGAAAATAGAACTGGAACATTTTCGGCGTGTCTGTGATGGTGGCGACATCCTCCACGCTGACCGTCGAAAGGGACGACACACCAAACATCGTGCCGAATTTCTTGGCTGCCTGTGCCACCGCGCGTTCACCGTCGTGATGAAATAAACGCTGCAGTGCCGTCGGCGCGCAATAAATGGGCATGTTGAGCTTTTGGCCCATCACCTCGACACCCATGTCCACGTTTTCAACGCCGGTTAAAACGTTCGGCACCAGGTCAACTGATTCGTAGGCCTCGGTGTTTCGCCGATAGGTGATCTCATCGTCGGCGGCGCCGTCGATGTAGTGGAAAATCGGCGACGGCAGCCGCCTTTCGGCGAGCCGTCGAAAATCCCGAAAGTTGTGGCAGTGCGCGAGTCTCATGTTTTTTCAGGTCGTCAATCGCTAAAAACTTGGTGCGATATTCTAAACGTTCGTATCAAAAAGCCCGGTGCGGACCTCGCGAAGTATAAGCCCCATCGTCTGAGCGCTGCCGGCAGGGTTTCCACCGCGACTAAAATCAACCAAGGTGAAAAAAATACAATCGCAGCTTTGGTCGCGAAGCGCGCGGCGAGACGCTGATCGCCGCGCGAATGTCGTCGACCCGGTAGTCCTCAGGCGACCTCGGCCAGGAACGTGGTTAAGTGCTCGTTGAACAGGGCCGGCTTTTCTAATTGACAGAAATGACCGAGCTCCTTGTAGAGCTTGAACGTCGCGTTCGGGATGTTGTCAGCAAGAAAGCGGTTGTGATCGGGCGTGGTCGCCCCATCCTCTTCGCCCGCGATGATCATCGTGGGTTGCGAGATGTCTTTGAGCTGATCAGAAATGTTCCAGTTAAAGACCCCGGCGGGGTCCATCATGCTCGCCCATAATACGGCTTCGGTAAAGTTGGACTCACTGAGATAACAGGCGTGCAAAAAGTCAGCAACTTCTGGGCGCTCCGTCTTCGAACGTTCGGCAACTGCTGAGTCGATCAGCGCGCCGAAGACAGCGCGCCAATCCTGTTGCATGGCTTCTGCAACTTCTGGCGGCGTATCGGCGCCGATGTTGGTGCCACTACTCAAGATCAGGTTTGCGATCACGCGCTCGGGCGCATCGAGGCTGGTTTGCATGGCGATCATACCGCCGATGGAATTGCCGACCAAAACCGCTTTATCAACGCCAACGTCGTCGAGCATTGCGACGACGTCTTTTGCCATCTCACCAACGCCGTAGCCTTCGGCAGGTTTGTCCGACAACCCGTGGCCGCGGTGATCCATGACGATACATCGATGCGTTTGAGAGAACACGTGTAGCTGGTTGGCCCAGATGTAGTGGTTGGTTGTCCAAGGATGCAGAAACACGATTGTGGGATCACCTGAACCGTGACATTCATAAAAAACGTTGACGCCGTCGCGGGTGACGTGGGGCATAGTGAGACCTCGTTTTTAAGTATTGGGTTATGCCTCCATAAGATACGCTAATCGCGGCGCTCATGTTGACCTGGTCCAACATCCCTCGGGTGAGTTTCAGTTATCATCGCCGCCCCCAATAAGACGTGCCCGCCCGGCACCGGAGTAGGATTTGATGGACTTTGGGATCACGATTGCCCCGCATATTGATCGGTGGGATCTCATCAAGCATGCCGAAGACCTTGGTTTCGACCGGGCGTGGGTACCGGACTCGCAAATGATCTGGTCGGATTGTTATTCGATCTTGGCGCTGGCGGCAGTCAATACCTCGCGGATCCAGATCGGCACCGGCGTCTCAATTGCCGGAACCCGGATTGCACCGGTAACCGCACATTCGATTGGCAGTATCAATCAGCTCGCGCCCGGGCGAGTATTTCTTGGTCTTGGTACTGGTCACACCGCGATGCGCGTGATGGGCCAAGACCCCATCCCCGTTAGTGAATTTCGCGAGTACCTGCGCGTGACCCGTGCGTTGTTGCGTGGCGAGGCGGTTGATTACACCTATCGCGGCAAGACCCGTGAAATCGAATTTCTGCATCGCGATCGTAAGTTCGTAAATCTCGATAACCCGATCCCCATCTACGTGGCCGCGAACGGGCCGAAGGCCTGTCAGGCGGCTGGCGCCTATGGCGACGGCTGGACCACGATTGGCAAAGACCCTGGTCCTATCAATACGAATCTTGGTCAAATCGAGCAGGGCGCAAAAGATATCGGCCGCCAAATGGACGAGAACTTTCACACGGTTCTGTTCTCTAGCACTTCGATTTTACGCCCAGGCGAGGATCTAAGCAGTGAACGGGTGATCAACGAAGTCGGCAGTTGGGTGACCACGGAGCTGCATTTCTTCTATGAGATTTGGGAGAAAGCTGGACAGAACGATGATTTGATCCCGCCACATTTCCGCAATTGTTGGGATCAATACCTTGATCGGGTCAAGAACTTCAGCCTGCCCGAGGATAAGCGGTTTCGTCAGCTTCACGACGGCCATGCGACCTATTTGGTGCCCGAGGAAAAAGCCTTCGTAACGCCCGAGGCGATTGAAGCTGTGTGCATGGTCGGCTCGCCCGAGGACATCATCGATCAAGTCCGCGAGGCAGAGAAAAACGGCATCAAAGAGGTCAATTTCATGCCGGCGGCGGACCGATCGCGGGAGGTAATCACCGATTTCGCCGAGAAAATAATTCCGGCGTTTAAATAGGCTGCACCTGGCGTAACGTGAGGTTAATTCGGGGCTCGGTGACACGTTTGCGTTTGGGCAGGTGATGAGTCCAGTGGAGCTGCGAGCCGGAGCCCATCAAGAGCAGCGAGCCATGCGTTAACGGCCATTTAATCGGTGCGAGGGTCGCGTCGCGACGGTGCTTGATAACAAAGTCTCGAGTAGCGCCAAAACTTACCGAGGCAATGATTGGATCGGAGCCAAATTCCGCTTCGTCATCGCTGTGCCACCCGACGCTATCGTTACCATCGCGGTAAAGCGTGACCAGCACGCCGTTGAATTTGGTTTCGCAGAGTTCTTCAACGCGTCTTGTGATTTGGTTGAGATCGACTGAGAGCGGTAGCGCCTCAATGTGCATTCCAGAATAGCTCAACGGGATTGCATCATCGCTGTACCACGCCTGCAGCCTCGGTAATGGGATCCGTTTACCGTGGATTAATATCTGATCTTGGCGCCACGGCGTTTGTCGAAGTAAGCAGGCCAGATAGCGATCGGCCTCCGCTGCGCTGAACGCGTTCGCGAAAAAGTCGAATTCGGCGTCCGCCGCCGCAAGTCGCTGACGCGTCGCGGCCGCGGGCTGATCGTCAAATAGAGAGGCTTGGGACATCCAAAGTACATCAAGTTTGTTGCTGGAATTTTAGCGTCTCGGAAGATTGTGACTATGAAAAACGCTATTGACGCTAGAATCCCAAAACACGACGCGATGCATTGGGGAGGCATTCATGCAAGGTAGTTGTTTATGCGCAACGATCAGGTGGCGATTCGATGCGGACTTCACGCGCGCCACGCATTGCCATTGCCAGCTTTGCCGTAAGGCACATGGCGCGCCTTTTGGCACTTATTTAATTGGCGAACGCGGGGCTTTTTCCTACCTCTGCGGCGAAGATCAAATCATCGGTTTCGAATCGTCGCCGGGCTTCATTCGCTCGTTTTGTGAGGTCTGTGGTTCGGTGCTCCCTAACCCGCATTTCGACGACATCGTGGCCATTCCGGCTGGTGTTATGGATGGTGATATCGGTATTGCGCCCGAAGCACACATCTTCGTCAAAGCGAAAGCGGCCTGGCACCCCATCACCGACGATCTCCCGCAACATGACTATTATCCGGAGCAAACCGCCCCCGCTGTGGAGACTGAGTCCTTCGCAGATCCGAATGATGGCAAGCTTCGCGGTAGCTGTCTGTGCGGTGATGTTGCCTTTGAGTTGTCCGAACAATTCATGGCGGTGCATAACTGCCACTGCTCGCGTTGCCGCAAAGCGCGCTCGGCGGCTTACACGGCAAACGGCCTAAGCCGTCCTCAAGCCTTACGATTCACACGCGGTGAAGATCTGGTCAAGGTTTTCTTCCTGCCTGATGCGGCGTATTTCGCGACGGGCTTTTGTACCCGTTGCGGGAGCTGCATGCCGCTACCCGATGAGCGCCTTGACCTTGTGTTTACACCCTTGGGCGCGTTGGACGGCGTACCGGACAATGGCGGCGACAATCACATCCATGTCGGGTCTAAATGTGATTGGTACCCGATCACCGATGATTTGCCCCAGTTTCAAGGCAATCCTGAATAAGCGCTGAGGAATGGCCCATGACCGAGATTGGCCACATTGATTACACAGATTTCGAAGTTGAACGATCGGCGGTTTATCCGTGCCTCAACGATCGGGTTGTCATCATCACCGGCGCGGGGCAAGGGATTGGACGTGCCTATGCGCATTACTTTGCCGACCAAGGCGCGATCCCGATTGTGGCGGGGCGCACTGAGCAGTCAGTGAATGAGGTCGCAAAGGAAATCGAAGCTAAGGGTCAGCGGGCGATCCCGATGAAGGTCGATGTCGCCGACGAGGCCGAGGTCAATGCCATGGTTGATCGCGTGTTTGCGCAATCAGGTCGCGTCGATTGTTTGATCAACAACGCGGCCGTTTTTTCCAAGGTCACCATGGCACCCTTTTGGGAATTGCCGGTGGATGAATGGAAGTCAGCCGTTGACGTGAATATCACCGGCTCGTTTTTGTGTGCAAGGGCAGTCGTGCCGGCAATGCAGGAAGCCCATTGGGGTCGGATCCTTAATGTTTCGTCCGCGACCTTCCTGCTTGGGCTTCCCAATTATCTTCATTACATCACCACCAAGTCGGCGATGGTGGGGATGAGCCGTTCGATGGCGCGTGAGCTTGGACCATGGAATATTACGGTGAATACGTTTTGGCCGGGCGTGATGCAAACTGAGGTGGAACGCCCGTCTGTACCCCGTGAACGCTTCAAGGACTATACCGCCCGGCAATGCCTACCAAGACAGGGCACGCTTCATGATTTGGCCAAAACGGTGTTGTTCTTATGTTCTGAGGAAGCGAGTTATATCACTGGGCAAAATGTGCAGGCCGACGGCGGACTGACGTTTGTCTGACTGGTCGCAGTGTCACCTAAGCGATAAATAGCCAATTAC
>JBCCEV010000113.1:0-14268 GCA_039030125.1 Pseudomonadota bacterium
AACTCCCCTCCTCTAGTCCGCAAAGTGTAACCCGTGGCGCCTTGCCATCGCCTGTTCAAAAAACGACAGTATGACGTCATTGCGCGAGGACCATTGGCGATGTCCTCCATCACTTGTGCATAACGTATGTGCCGTGCCTTTTAAGCAGTTCTCAAAACTTGAGCATCCTAAGCCGATTTCACGAGGCGTTTCATCACAAGCGCCGCAGCGTGCCCACCAAGCTGCCATTTCGGCACCATAGCCTGGAAACAACTCATCGTTACTCATCTGTAAGGTCAATACGGATAGATCTCCGGGGCACTCGCGCGCGGTCATATCTTCCTCACGGATCCCCGCGGCACTGGGGGCGATAGCCAGCGGCGACGCATGATCGGGCAGAAACGCGAGCGCGTTCGACAAGGTTCCGCCATCGGAGTGGCCAGTGAAAAACACGCGTTCGCGATCAACGCACCATTTGCGCCCGATAGCTTTGGGTAAATCCGCGAGCCGCGCGATCTGCTTTAAGGACAGCCGGACACTATCGGCATAGGCAATCACAAAGCCCTTGCCGGTTGCCGCTCGGGTAAGACCTGTTAGCGCCTCGCTGGCAAAACGATGATGCCCTGCCGGCGCCCAAACCACGATCAAGGGATGTTTCAGCGCTCGTTGGAAGTTACTCGGCGTGCGAACGCTGTACTTCAGGCCCCACGATAGCTGCTCCTGGTTGCTGATGGTGAGATCGGAATGTGCGCTGTCGCACTGCTCCCAGTTAACGGTCGAGTAGTCGAAACTCCCGACCATTACTTGATCAGGCGCACGGGGACCACAGCCGCCCGCGCTAAGAATCAAACACAGCGCGAGCGCGAAACGCATCGAACGTAATGGTTATCTTCCTGAGAAATTCGGCGCGCGCTTCTCCACGAAATGCGCGACGCCTTCTTTGAAGTCTTCGGAGACGAAACTGCCTGGCATTTCAGAGTTCGCGATCATTGTCGCTTCCTCTAATGACTGCAGCACCGCGCGATAGACCTGTCGCTTCATCACACGGATCGAACGCGGCGACACCATCTCTGCCATGTCTTTCGCGTATGCGTAAACCTCATCCATGAGCTGCTCGCCCGGGATCGCCTTGTTTACCAAGCCCATTTCAGTCGCTTCCTTGCCCGAGAACTTACGCGCCGATAGCAGTAAGTCGAGTGCGTTGGCATGCCCGATCAAGGCCGGTAGCATCCAAGAAATCCCATGCTCGGCAATCAAGCCACGGCGCGAAAACGCAGTCGTGAACTTCGCGTCTTCGGCTGCGAACCGCACGTCGCAATAGAGCGACATGATCAGGCCCAAACCGGCCGCTGGTCCATTAATTGCCGCGATGATGGGTTTGGGCACCGTTGGAAAATAGGTGTAGCGCAGGTGGTAATCAGCAGGTAAATCAAGGCCGCCTTCAACGCCGCCGGGAATCGGATCGGTCACGCTGTCGCTCGTTCCACTCTCGCTGACATCGCTCAAGAGATTCATATCCGCGCCCGCACAAAAACCCCTGCCGGCGCCCGTTAGTACGATAACTTTTACGGTGTCATTACCCGCCAAGTCAGTCATCGCTGCGCGGACTTCGCGCTCCATAACGCGGGTCCAGGCGTTTAAGTTATCGGGGCGATTTAGCGTTACTGTGGCTACAGCATTGTCGATATCGACCAGGATCTCTTCGTAACTCATCGGGCGGTCCTTGGAGTATTCTTTTAGCTACGCATTAGTGTAACGGCTTTGGGAAATCGGAAAAGGCGGGCTGGCCTCTGAGCGCCATGCACTACCCGAACTCTAGGAATTCGGGTTCCATGAAGAGAGCGAGAATTATTAACGATTGTTGAAAACTCTCGCTCGCAAGCGACTTTCGGTTAAGCTTGGAAATAGATTGTTTAGTGACTATCCACCAACCATGCATAAGAACGTTATACACGGACTGTTTTTCACGTGTTTTTTGGGCTTCAGCCTAACTACAAACGCGGCCTTGGTATCCCGCTTGGGAGGCCTCGCCGTCTACGACACAACCCGCGATATCACTTGGCTCGCAGACGCCAACGCCGGCGCGGGTTCCATTTTCGATGACGGATTCGACAACTTCGACGGCAAGATGACTTGGAATAGTGCCGTCGCGTGGGCAGCTAGCCTCACCGTAGGGGGTTTCAACGATTGGCGCCTGCCGATAACAGTGCAACCCGATCCTGGCTGTAGTACACAATCTGGAAGCGGTGACTTTGGCACCGGCTGCACAGCAAGCGAAATGCCGCATTTGTTTTACAGCGAACTCGGCGGCACGGCTGGACAATCCATTCTGATCAGTGGCGATCCTGATCTCGCCTTGTTTTCCAACCTCGCCGCAAATAACTACTGGTCGGGCACCGAGTACGCCCCCAGTCCTGGCGGCGCGTGGCAGTTTCTATTTAGCAATGGTAACCAAGCCACCAGCGGCAAACCTGCGGGCTTACGGGCTTGGGCGGTACGCGATGGTGATGTTGCTGTAGTGCCGATTCCAGCGTCAGCGCTGTTACTTGTGCTGCCGCTGGCGATCCTGGTCCGCAGATCTTCCTGATAACCCTATCCCAAAGGCTTCGGCCATCATTCCTTAGATTCCGCGGCCTTCGGACCTGATAGGTCAGAGCGCATTCCTACATATAATCGTCGCTTCACTGATAACCCTCTCGCAAGTGGAGCGCCTTCATGGCCTACGAACAAATCATCTATGACGTTAGCGATCACGTCGCGACGATCACGCTCAACCGACCCGAGAAACTCAACGCGTTCACACCACAAATGGTGGATGAACTCTTAGCCGTTTTCGATGAAGTTGACGCTGACGATAACGTTAAAGCCGTGATCGTCGCCGGTGCCGGTAAAGGTTTTTGCGCTGGCGCTGATTTGTCTTCGGGCAAAAGCGCCTTCGAAAAAACATCAACCGCTGATGAACATCGCGACGGCGGTGGCTTGGTGACGCTCAGGATTTATCAATGCAACAAGCCGCTGATCGCAGCGGTTAACGGCGCCGCCGTGGGCGTTGGCGCGACCATGCAGTTGCCGATGGATATTCGTATTGCATCAAACAAAGCGAAGTTCGGCTTCGTCTTTGCCCGCCGCGGAATCGTGCCTGAGGCTTGTTCAAGTTACTTCCTGCCGCGCGTGGTCGGGATCTCCCAGGCGCTGGAGTGGTGTTACTCGGGTCGCGTGTTCGATGCCGACGAAGCGCTGCGTGGCGGCTTGATCAAAGAGGTTGTGGAACCCGATCAATTAATTGAACGAGCCCATGAGATCGCGAGCGAGATCGCAGAGAATTGTTCATCATTATCGATCGCCATGATCCGCCACATGATGTGGCGCATGTTGAGTGCTGATCACCCCATGGAAGCCCACCGCATCGACTCCCAGGGCGTCTATCATCTGGGTCGCGGCGACGATGCCAAGGAAGGCGTGGAATCGTTTTTTGAAAAGCGGCCGCCGAACTTCGCAGGGAAGGTCAGCGAAGACATGCCACCCTTCTTCCCTTGGTGGGATGAACCAAATCTCTAAATAGGGCGAGACCCCTTTTGCGCTCCTATCGATTACTCAGTATTTTGAAAAAAGGGCTCTGACCCCATTTAAAGGACTTTGACCATGCGCTTTGGTATCGCCGAAGACTTTCGCAACCCCCACCAGTGGCGCCGGCCATTCAACGAGCTCTATGACGATCTATTTGGTCAGGTGCGCTACGCCGAGGAGCTCGGTTTTGACCATGTGTGGCTGACGGAACATCACTTCACGGAGGATGGCTACAACCCTTCTTTACTACCAACCGCAGCCGCCATCGCGGCACAGACGAACACGATCAGGATAGGAACGTTCATCTTGCTGTTGCCTTATCAGCATCCGGTACGAGCGGCGGAAGACATCGCGAATGTCGACATCATTTCCAATGGGCGTTTCGACTTTGGTGCGGGGCAAGGTTACTCCTATCACGAGTTCAACACGTTATGTATAGACCGTAAGACCCGTGCTCAGCGTCTCTACGAAGGTCTCGACATCTACAAAAAACTGTTTACCGAAGACCGTGTGACTTACGACGGTAAGTACACGAAGATCGAGGAAGCCTTTCTTTCACCGCGCTCCATTCAACAGCCCTACCCGCCGATCTGGATCGGTGCACGTGGACCCAAAGGGATAAAACGTGCAGCCGAAAACGGCTACCACTTAATGGCAACGTTTGGACCTGATCCGGCGCCGCTTTATATCGAAACATTGAAAGAAAACGGGCGTGATCCGAAAGACTTTAAGGTTTGCCAGCTACGGATGATTTACCTCGCCGACAGCGAGGAGCAGGCTTGGGATGAATGCCAGCATCACCTCTGGCATCTACTCGAGTTCTACCAAGATATTGTCGAGGAAGCGAAAGACGCCGAGGGCGATGAGAACTTCATCCCCGTAAACAAACCGGAAGACATGCGCGATTCGATTTTGAAAGATGTCTTTATGATCGGTACCCCGCAGCAGGTGGCCGACAAGCTCGACGCGTTCGCAAACGACTTTGTTTGCACGGATCTCGTAACCTACATGCAGTTCCCAGGTTTGGATGTCGCTAAAGGATCGCGCTCGATGGAATTGTTTGCCAAGGAAGTGATGCCCGAGTTTCGCGAGCGCTAGTTCAGGCTGCGCGCAACGGCATCAGCGCTTTCATCTGGCGAATTTGCCACTCACGCGACTCGGCTGGCGGGGCATCCTCACGTGCTAATACGCCGCGCTCGACCATGTGCCGGTCTAACGAGACAGGACTCAGTGTCGTATAGCCAGGTGGCAGCGGCAGTGCGCTATCAAGTAACCGGTCAATAACCGAAAGTTTCGCGCCATCGCTCACGGCAATGTCCTCATCACCGGCTGAAAAGATATTCCGTCGCCAGTAAGTGAACTGCTTGACCATCGCGTCGGGCACCGACTGGGGCCCGCCGCTATTTCGGTAAGCCTCACTCGCCAGTATTTCTGGCGAGGCGATCTCCCAAACGGCTAACTGCTGCCCCGCACACGGGTGCGTCGCTTCAAAACGCTGGCACGAGATAAATCCTTCGATGCCCAAAAGCGTATCGAGCTTGCGGCTATAAAAAAGCTCGAACTCATCTCTTAGCGAAGCGTCGCCCAGATCGATCTCCACCATGTAGTAATAACGCATGGCACCATCACGCCTCAGGTGCGATCAGGGATCTCGCAATATTGGTCGAGTTCGATCTCCGCATGCACAGCAATGTTGCCGTGCGGCCCAGCGCACCAACTCGGCATAACCACCGTATAAAGGCCCGGACCACCGGCGACTAACACATGAATATTTTTGGGGTTGCGTATGGCGGGGATCAGCTCGTCTTTACCGGAGAGCATCTTTGCATTCAGCGCTTCGAGCTCTGAACGCGGTGTGACCGCCCGCTCAGCAAGCGTTTCTTGAATTCGATCTCGCGTCCATCCCGTGCTGTTCAATACTTCCGCATGCTCGGGATTCAAAATCACTGCAACGGCTGCCGTGCCGCCCAAATAAGAGTTGTTACTACCTCGATTAGCGATCACGGCTGCAATGGCGTTAAGCAGAGACTCGGCGGAGGCATCGTCACCTACATCACCGGAGAACAGCACCGAATGAGGGCCTTCCACACCAAGAATAGTCACGACACTTTGATCAACGTCGTAACCCAGCGTGGTATGCAAGGGATCGTAGGGCGAGGACTCTTCGTCCTCGGCAAAGCACAGCGAGAACTTCGAGGGCGATCCATGAATCGCCATGTCGGAAATACCGGGTGTTGCGCCACCAATATTGATCATCGCCAAGCGCAACGCTCGACCCACGCTTGCGTTCGCACGGTGCCCTGGTCCCATAAGGCCAAAGCCTGCGGAAAAATCACCGCACGCGACCCGCGCCGGCCCGTTCACGATGATCATTGGCGCGATACAGTGCGTGGTGACCTGCATTTCTGTGAGATCGAACTCGGGTTGGCAAATCGCTTTAACGGCCGCGATCACCACCGGCACATGCTCGGGCAAACACCCGGCCATGACCGCGGCGACGCAAACCTTCTCGATCGTCGCGACACCGAAACCCGGGCCCATCTCACCGATCTCAATGTCTGGATCTAAGCCGGAGGCTAATACCATCCGCTGCACGCGCTCCGCGGTTGGGATCACCACGGGCAGACCATCCGTGCAGCCCATTTGGTGTAGCGACTCTAAAGCGCTGTCTGCATCGGAGGCATTTAACATCCCGCTCATGAGTCTTCTAGCCGTTGCACGATCTCTTTTGTGATCGAAACGGCTAGTTCGTCCATCGCCGCGGTGCCGCTGCCCGCCACCGGATGGGTAAGCTCAACGCGCGGGATATCTGGCATGCCGCCAGCCTTCGCCACAAAGTGGCCTTGATCGGTAAATTTAGACGTTACGAATGAGATCGCAGCGCGACCTTTGCGGGCGATTGCAATGCCGTCACGCACGGTGCCGGAAGTGCAGCTGCCTCAATGGCCGTAAGCGGTTAAGAGCGCATCGCATTCTTGGGCGATCGTATCGATCACCTCATCAGTTGCTGGAATGGATGCATTGTTCTTTTCGTAACGTTTGAATTGCGCGTCGGGCAGCGCGTCTTTAAGCGCACGCTCAACGGCATCTAAAAATTCAATTGAATCTGGGAAGCCATTGGCGAGCAAACCGATCGTTGCTTCCCCGGCTTTTTCCACCTTGCGGGTGTAGGGCTCCGGAGCAACCCGAGTCTCGCCCCGTGGGTCATGAAAACTGATACTCATCTCATCATCCTTACCGCCACTTTGCTCCGCGCATTATAGATGCGATGGGTGCTCAAAAATGTCTTACTAGCGCTCGCGCTCAGTGCAGCGCACCGTTATAGTTGCCGCTCGCACTGGGGGGACAATCATAATGTCGGATATCGACCCAAACTTAAGGCTTTGGGGCTGGTTCTTTTTGGCGCTTTATATTGCCGCCATGTTCGCGTTTGGCTACGTGGGCATGCGCCGGGTCAAGAATAGCGACGACTTCGCAACGGCACGTGCCAGCTATGGACCGCTGTTCTTAGCCTTTGCGCTAACCGCAACCACTGCCAGCGGCGCCACGTTTTTGGGGATCCCCGCGATCGGCTACAAGGCGGGCTTTCCGGCACTTTGGTACTCCTGCATCTACCCCCTTGGCGTCTATTTTGGTCTTTTGATTTGTCTTAAAGGGATCCGCCGCGCGGGCGCTGCCTTTGGTACGCGATCAATGCCCGAGTATTTGGGCGATCGCTTTGATTCAGAAGCTATCCGCATCGTGGTTGCGTTGTTTTCGATGCTGCTGCTCTTTTATCTCGCCGGGCAGCTCTTAGCCGGCGCCGTCTTGTTCACTTCCATGATGGGGATCGACCTCTTACCGGCGTTGCTCGTCACCGCCGTGATCATCATGATCTACATCGTCATTGGTGGCGCTCATGCCGACATCCTGACCGACGGTGCCCAAGGTGCGTTAATGCTGACCCTATCGATATCGATCATCTTTATGTTCTCGGTAGGCTTCGGTATGGAAGGCGGATTCAGTGGCATGATGGAGTCGCTGCGCTCGCAAGACCCCGATTTGGTTGGCATGTTTCACCCCACCCACCCCATCGCCAACGATTGGTGGGACGTTTTCGCCCTTTTTGTCATGCACATGCCGCTGGGATTATTGCCCCACATCGGCAACAAGCTATGGGCGTTGAAAGATGACGCCGCGCAGAACAAATTCATTGTCATCTCGTTTGTGTTTGGAATGATCCTGCCGGCCATCACGCTCGGCGGCATTCTATCCCGCGCGATTTTGGGTGATGCCCTTTTGGTGGAGGGGGCAAGCCCGAATGATGCACTGCCCATGCTGTTCATTATGGTGCTCCCCACTTGGCTTGCGGCTTTGATCGGCGCGGGCGTGTTGGCAGCGGTGATGTCCACCGCCGATGGCTTGGTCGTGTCAACGTCGCAAGTGTTCGCTAATGATATCTATCGCTTGAGTCTCGCGCCGCGGCTGAAGAACAAACCCGACGACGCCACGGTCGATCGGGTTTCGTTGCTGATCAGTCGTGTCGCCACGATCTTGGTCGTTGGATTGTCCATCTGGTTAGCCTGGGAATCACAAACGATGAATATCGCGTTGCTGGTAGCTGCAGGCGTTGGCGGCATGACAGCAGCGATCTCAGGACCGGTTTTTGCCGGCATGCTTTGGCAGGGCACTACCAAAGCCGGTGCACTCTGCGGGTTTGTGGTTGGCGGGGTTGTATTCATGGTCAGCAAGTTAGGACTCCTCGACCCCACCTCATTCGGAAGTGGTGCATTGAGCGCCGCAGTTGCCTGGTTTGATGCGCAAGCTTCCAACCCATTCGCGTGCGGCGCATTGGGTGGCCTGGCGTCGCTCGCCGCGGTGATTGTGGTGTCTTTATTCACCCAGCGGCCAAATGAAGCCCATCTCAAGCGCGTGTTTGGTGAATAAAGGATGTGCGCCGACAAAGTCGAACTCCCCTTAGCGCTACCGCCAGAAGCATTAGGCCAGGCGCCGGGCAGGAGTCGACTTGAAGAACGGCGCATTCTCGTGGTTGGTGCCGGTCAACGCGAAAACGATGACGCGGACGCGCCCATTGGTAACGGCCGGGCCACAGCAATGCTTTGCGCTCGTGAAGGCGCAGTCGTGGCCTGCGCCGACA
Source organism: Pseudomonadota bacterium (assembly GCA_039030125.1). GTDB lineage: Bacteria > Pseudomonadota > Gammaproteobacteria > JBCCEV01. The sequence goes on from JBCCEV010000113.1 coordinate 8,684, forward strand.
GGGATCTTGATGCGGCACAAGAAACGACCGCATCGATAAAAGCCGAAGGCGCAAACGCAATCGCGATTGAAGCAGATGCCAGCGTTGAAGAAGACGTAAATCGAATGGTTGAAGCCGCCGCCGACTCGCTAGGCGGACTCGATGGTTTGGTCATGAACGTAGGCGTTGGGATCGCGCAAGGCCAGTGGCTCGCCGGAACCAGCGTTGACGATTGGGACAAAACATTCGCGATCAATACGCGCGGGCATTTCTTAAGCGTAAAAAAAGCACTCGAAGTACTCGAACCTGGATCTAGCATTGTTTTTGTTTCATCCATCGCGAGCATCAAACCGGGTAGTCGCCTCCCCGCCTACGATGCCTCCAAAGCTGCGCTCACGGCACTCAATCGCCATGTAGCATTCGAAGGCGCTCGCGCCGGCATTCGGTCAAACGTGGTGGTGCTTGGATTAATCGACACGCCATTGGGAAGGCTGGCGACCGCCGGACGCCCCAATCGGGCGAAAACGCCAGTGCCGCTCGGGCGCCAAGCCACTGCGTGGGAAGTTGCCTACGCAACCGTGTTCTTACTTTCTAATGAGGCGAGTTACATCAACGGGCACGAGTTGGTGATTGATGCTGGATTGACGTCTGTAAGGTAACGTTCCCGGGTGAAATCGGTGGGGCCACGTCTTAATCGAAGCACCATTTGGTATCTATTCGGATACCATTTATAATCCAACTTATGTTGTCCTCACGTGATTCAAGCCTCACGGCACAAACGCTTCGCAAAGCTCGTCTTGAAGCGGGTCTCACGCTTCGCGAGCTAGCCCAACGCGCCTCCACATCGCATGCAACGCTCTCGGCCTACGAGAACAACGCTAAGGTTCCCTCCGCTGAAGTTTTTTTTAGAATCCTAGAAGCGGCAGGTTTCGGTATTGACCTACGGCTCTCAAAACGAGTGCGCCACAACGACGGGATCGCCAGAGGTGAGGAGCTTCAACAGGTTCTAGACCTTGCGGGGCAGTTTCCGGTAAAAGCATCGAAGCGCCTCACCTATCCCCAGCTCAGAAAAGTCGTTGGATCTCACTAACAAGATCATCGATCTGCACCACGCTCTTCGCGACGCGGAGTTACCCCACGCCTTCGGCGGTGCATTGGCGCTCGCATGGTGTACTGGACGGGCGCGAGGCACGATTGATATTGACATCAATGTATTTGTTGAACCCGAACACACCGCAAATGTCATTAACGCATTGCCTGATGAAATGGAAATCACCGCCAAGCTCCAGAAGGAATTACGTCGCGACGGCCAGGTAAGACTCCTTTGGGATAAAACGCCCGTCGATATTTTCTTAAACACCGTTCGCCTTCATCAAAAGGCGAGTCAAAGAGTATTTTGGGAAACATTCGCGGACGAACCGATCCCGTTCTTATCCTGTGCTGACATCGCGGTGTTCAAGATCTTTTTTAATCGCACCAAAGATTGGGCCGATTTAGAGGAGATGGCGGTAGCCGGAACAATCGATCTCGATGAACTTAGCTCGGTCGTGACTCAAGCTCTCGGTGGTGACGATGAGCGTATACATCGCTTGAACGCGCTGCCGCAGTCCAACGAAGATTGAATTTGCTCTGAATCAGGAAGCGAAGCAGCAGCCTCCATCACATCGAACTAGATCATTGCTGGCCAGCAACTGACGAGATCTCCTATTGCGAAAAGGGCTCCGACCCCTTTAATTTGTTTGACCAATTTATTCAGGGGATTCCTCAGGCTCTGACGCCTTTAATTCTCCAGTTACATTTTCTTCGAGCCGTTCCTTGAGAATTTCGTAATCAGAAATTGATTCAAAGATTGGAATCATATTGCTGTCTCGCAGAGTAAGGCGGATGCCTCTAGACTTAACTGCTTTGAAATAGTCCTTGTCTGTATCCGCAATGTTCGCCACCCGCTCGATTTCATTCCACTTCACAAATTTTTTGGCTCGATTCCTGTCAGTCAAAAACAACCCTTCCGACGTTGTCGAGATCGAATAATACAACTCAGAATATCGGCGATCGGCCCATATATCGAAAACCAAAATGGGGACTCCAAGCACCAATATCAATTTCACGGTCAGGCTTAATGTTTGAGCAGAACTCAAAAGGTAAATAACTGGCACGCAAACGATCAATACAAAAATCAAAGAAATTACAAACTGTTTTAACCAACGATTCCTTGCCCAGAATCCGTAGGCATGCTCTAGCTCGTGATTTTCTTCAGCGTTATTTCTCATAAACAACCAGTTGCTGATTCGTATTAGCGCGACCCGGATACAAAACGAACCCACCAGCGGCATTTGCTCCTCGTCCATTCACGGGATATAGATTTTGGCGGACCTTGTTAGCGGCCTGAAAAGTAAAGTCACCGGCAACGCCTAACGCGGTTTGAATCCCTTCTACGAGGGCGACGTCGGTTAACGCGGTGGAGCCCGCTGTTAATAAACCGTCCGTGAGTAAGAACGTGCCAAATGCAGTTGCACCCAGGGCCAATCCGCTTCTTAATAGATCAACCTGGCCATCTCTAAGCAGTTGAGTTGTAGAGTCAACGATACCCGTGGTAAGAAGATTTGCCGTCAACGTGCTTCTTGCATTTGTTCCTAGGATTAAATTCGCACGTGAACCAATCGCGGGTCCCAACAAAGCTGCGCCCGCAAAGTTTGCACCGAAAGCTTGACCGGCCATCTTGAGGTCGCCGCCCGAGGTAATGAAGGTCCCGACTCCCCCGGCCGTTCCTGCCACCGAACCAGAGATCACCGACGAGCGAACTGTATTGGAGGCTAAGAATCGGGCGATGGGCGGTCCAACTGTGCGGCCCAGAATCAAGCCGCCAATACATAATCCGGAACCGCAAATCTTTCCTGTCGGATCATTCTCAACCATCGGGCGATTAGCTACGTAAGCATAAAAATTCACGTCGCCCGCCTGGAAACCTAATGGATCTTCTGCAGTGAATCTCCCTATTTCCGCGTCATAATATCGCGCCCGATAGTAATAGAGGCCCGTATCCCGATCGTATTCGCGCCCGGTATAAGTGAGATCGTTTCCGGTGCCAGGTGTGGGCAATGTGAGCGGTGCGCCAAACGCGTCGTATCTGATCTCTTCTTCGATGGCTCCCGCATGTCCCGTTAACGCTGTCACAGAATTGATTTGATCGTGATGGAAGGTGTAGTTCGTCCAATCGTTAGGATCGGATGAAAGGTAGTGAAAACCGTTCACGATCTCGTCAATTACAACACCACGAAGATACTTTTCTTCCAAGGTGCCGCTGGCATCATATGAGGCCTCTAGATGCTCGCCTTCAAGGTGATAGTGTTTGGTGTCTTTTTCAATACGATACGCGTTCGGATCATATGCAAAGTTATGTGTCTGTGAAGACGTGGAGATTTCTGCGACGTTACCCTTTCCGTCGTAAGTAAGATTGACCATTAATCCGCCTGAAGCATCAAGCTTGGTATCAAGCCTGCCGGCATCGTCGTACGTGAACTCCCGGTGGAATGAGCCAGTCGGCGAGCCAACGCGGATGTTGTGTAGGCGGTTACCTTGAGGCCCCTGCGAACAATCCGTTGGGTGATAGCAATAGTGATGCATCGTGCCATTCGCAAGCAACGTCTTGCGGTTGCCGACAGCGTCGTAAGTATAAGTGCGGTCTTGGGCGTTAACCGTCGAATCCACATCGATTAGACGATAGAGCGCATCGTAGACATACGCCGTGCTTTCTGAGGACGCATTGTCGGTAATGCTTGAAATATTACCGACTTCATCATGCGTGTAGATCAAGTCTTCTATTACGGTGCCATCGGCAGAGACATTCTTCAAACCCGTAAGTCGATTATCTTCGTCATAGGCGTAATCGGTTTTTGCGCCGTTTGATAGGATCCGATTCAATAATCGGCCGGCGCCATCGTAGTGATAGGAAACCTGTAAGAATGATGGGTTTGTCATCGCTACCAGGCGGTTAGTGCTGTCGTACTGAAAGGTCGTTACATCGCCTTCATAGTTGGTCTTGGTTTTTATATTGCCAACGGGGTCATACGTCCAGCTCATCCCCTTGCCAAGCCGGGAGTCAGTTTTACTGAGCATCGAATGCCGAGCGTCGTAACTATAGCTATAGGTAACTTCATCGTTAGCCAGGCTGACGAGATCGCCATAGTCGTCGTAGATCAGCATCTCGCTAGTCGCATCACTCAAGTAGTCTGTTTGTGTGCGGCGATTGAGTACATCGTAGGTGTGGCGCGCGATCCGACCCGTGCGATCCTCGGATTCGAGGACGTTACCTGCTTGGTCGTACTGCGTAATGCGCTCAGTTTTGTCGGTAGGCGATTCAATGATTGGATCTATCGTTTCGATGAGGCGACCAAGATCATCGTAGATAAATGTCGTTACCTGTCCTTCGGCGTCCGTGATGCTGGTGATGTTGCCTAATAAATCATAGGTTGAGATGGTTTCTCCATTAGTCGCGTCGCGGGCCAGGATCGGCCGATTCAGTTCATCGAATTCCGCATAGACGCTCGCGTTTTCGTTGTTCTTAGGCTGAGAACCTGCAACCGCATTAGCATCCGTAAGATGCGTTTGGTTGCCGTTTTCGTCGTAATCGAAAATGGTTTCACGACCGGCTTGTGAAATAGTTTTTGTTACGCGGCCGAGCGCATCATATTCGCTCTGCGTTCGGTTACCGTTAGCATCTTTGGTAGCGACGAGTCGACCAGCAAGATCGTAGCTCATTTCCGTACGATGACCATTCGCATCGATGATCGCGTCGCGACGATCCATTTCGTCGTAGTCGAAACGCGTTGTGTGACCGTTAGCGTCGGTTTCAGCCGTGAGATTACCGACTTCGTCGTATTCAAACATTACGGTGTTGCCGAATACGTCGGTGGTGGAAATCCGACGATCAGCAGCATCGTAGGCATGAATTGCGACCGTGCAGGTCACGAACCCTCCTGAGGGCGCGGCACACCCGTTCTTAGCAATCGTGGTCGCGTAATGGATTTTCTCCTCTGCGACTTGGCCGTTGGCATCATAGACTGTCTCACTGATGTCGCCCCGAGGATTTGTGATTTTCACGACTCGATTAAGGGCGTCATATTCAAAGGTCGTCACGAGTGATTCCAACGTCGGATCGATTGCGGATCTGCGTCGCTGTAACGTCTCCGTCAGCACACGGCCAAGTAGATCATAAGAAAATTCGGTCGTTACGCTGCCGCCGGTGGTCGCGCCGGATACCGTTTGCTGATGCAGATCGATTCCATTCGGATGGTAAACATAATCGGTGATCCGTTGCCGAGCGGAGTCGTTTTGATCGATGTATTCAACACGTTGCTTGATCTGACCAAAGTTGGTCTGGGCAGCATCTGCATAGTAGGCATATTCTTCGAGGATCACGTTTGCAACGCCGTTAATAGTCGCTTCGATTCGGGCCAACTTGCCGGCAACCGAATTGGCGTTAATGTCTGTTGTCGCGTGATAGTGACGTGTGGTCGGATTACCTCGCTTGTCTAAGGTAATCGTCGGCTGATCGTAGATGCCATAGTCAAAGTCGGTACTTTGATTGAGCGCATCGCTCTCCCGAG
>JBCCEV010000114.1:0-13954 GCA_039030125.1 Pseudomonadota bacterium
AGAAGAGGTTTGGGTGTTGTTTCGTACTCGGCGAGCAGCGCTTTCAAATGGTCCACTAGCATACCGAAATAAACGGGGTCAGCCCCCTTTTTTACTGGAGGCAATTTACACAATCCGTCAATGCGTGTGTTAGTGGATTAAGTAAACTTCCCTATACGATGCTATTCGACGACGTAAGCGTAATCGACGCGCCGCATATTTCGCCTTAGCCGAACGCAAAAAAAATCGTCTGCGCCAACCGCGTGTAGGATGTTTTTGTGACTTTCCAGTTGCTCCGCATTCATACTGGCCTCCAATGCAATTAAGCGTAACTGTAGGATCACGGGATCTAGAAATACGTGGCCCCCGGTCAAGCCGCCTGGTGGAGATTGTGCAACTTCATCGAGTGCTTGATGAACCAATTTTCTGTCATTGCGCGAAATAATTGCACCAGCGGATCGAGGGGGATCGACATCAAGCCAGTGGTTGTAAGCCGCAATCGTCGCACGCAGTTCGGGCGCATGGTGGGAAACGAGCATCTGCGTCAGAGCGGTGAGCGTTTCCGGTAATTCGTTATCACTGAAAAAATCAGGCGCGACATACCAAACTTCCGGGTCCACTATCACCGCACGATTCATTGTCTCTATCCAACGATAGAGTGCTGGGGCTTTGAGTTTCAACACAGAGCTTGATGACGGGTCACGACCCACGTGCGCGTAGAGAAACGCCACTAAACCAAAATCGGCAATCGATGGGCGCCCTCCCAACACATACGGATAGTCGAGAAAGTGCACATTGAGAAGTTCATACATTGCAAGGTATTCGTCACTTCGATCAGATATGCCCGCAGCTTCGACATGCTTGGTAGCCATCTCTGCAAGCAATTCACCGGCTAGCTTCTCCTTGCCTGCCTTGCGCTTAGCATCTATTACCGCTTTCGTTTCCAAGCTTCGGCAGAACTCGCCAAGTGCGTACTGGCGATTCTCCTTGGTAGTTTTCCATCGTTCGTAGACAGCAGTTAGAAAGTGACGCTCCGAAGCACAGTTGTGAATCAACCATGCTAGTCCTGCCATTACCTTGTTCTGAGGAATCATCGCGTTTTCCGGAAATCGCTTTTCAAAATATTCGATGGCCTCGATGGAATCAGCAATGATCTCGCCGTGGGGCGTTTCAATTATCGGCAGGGTAAAATGCCCAACGCGTGGTACTACGCGATCGTTGTACTCGGGGTGCGATGGATTGATCTCAACATAGTTGATGCGTTTCTTGATGAGATAGGAACGTAATTGTGCTGAGTAATAAGAGCTGTTCATCGCCCAAAGCACGTATTTGTCCTGCGCAATTTCGCGGACGCTGTTTATGCGCATTTGCTGGCTCCTTATTAATGCAGGGACGCGATACCCCTTTTTTTACGACGCGGGACCATCAGAAAGCTTAATGTAAAGGCCAGGTGAGCAACTCAGCTAAAGCCATTGACGACGGCCACACAAAAAAACAATGGGTCTAAAAATAGGTATTGTCGCCCTGATCTCGCCTCATATTCGTTATCTATTGCCCGGCGCGACTACCGCAGTCGCTTCGATTTCAACCAGATACTTTGGCAATGCTAATGCGGTTACTCCAACTAAGGTACTTGCGGGTCGGTTCTCCTTCGGGAAGAACTCATTGCGAACGTTACGGAACAACTCTAGATGTGATTCGTTGTAATCAACGATATACGTGTTCATTTTTACAATATCGCTCAAGCTTGCACCCGCATCGCTGAGTTGCGACTTTAGTTCCACAAACGCGCCGCGCAGCTGGTCTTAAAGTGTCTCTCCCTCGCTGACTTGACCCGACGTATAAAGCGTCCTTACGCCATTCGCGGACACAGAAACAACTTGGGTGTAGCCAGCCGCTGGGTTGATAAAATCTCGTTTGGTTGATTCGGCGCCGGCATTACCCAACGGAAGAACTGCGGCACCCGTGAGCAATAGCAATGCACTCCCAAATCTCGTGTAGAATTTTTTAAAGAAAAACATCGCAATACTCCTTGTAGTTGAACGAAAAGATAATCTAAAAGAGGAGGACCTCACGAAGCCGTTTGGTCACTGCTTCATCTTACAGTCGCGTTAAACCCATGCGCAAAAACCTAAACGCTAAGGGGTTAGGCGACCATTGGAGCAGCCGATCGACCCGCTGATCCCGAGTATCCCAAAAGCCGGGTAATCAATAGGAAAATCGAGGACGCGAGAGGAAGCGTCGAAAGCTTAGGGCGTCGTTTTGTACTCGGCGAGCAGCGTTTCGATATGGTTCACCAGCTGATCGTAATCGGCCTGCCCCTCCTCGTAGCTACCGCCCGGGTGTACGTATCTGATGCGCCCACGACGATCGATTAGAAACGATACGCTGGTCCAACTCCGGGGTTCGGCGTTAAGCCACCACTCGTTCAGCGTCCGCCACTCACGATCGATGGCGATGGGAAACTCGAAGCCTAACTTGGCCGCGTATTTCGCAACGGCTCCCTCTGAGAGGGGCGCGGAGAGTTTGTGATGATAGATCCCCACCACGGTCAAACCATCATCAGCATATCGATGGTGCCAGGTATTGAGCGCTGCCGATGAAGCTTCGCAAAAAGGACATGCCGGTGCCGTCCACCAGCGAACCAGTACCACGCGATCACGAAGATCGTTCACCGTTAGCGGTTGCGAGTTCAACCAATCGTTTAGGTGCCATTCGCTCGTGGTGATCGGTTCGCTCAGCTCAAGTACTTCGCCGTATAGAAGATGTGGGGCGAGTAAGAGGCCCGCGACGACATAGGTTAAAAGTTGCTTGTTGACGTCCTACCCCTTTCAGGGTTCATTGCATGACTCAGCCATCACCGGCGAGATACGAGTGACTTCAAGTAATGGACCACTGAATAGAGGGGTCCGCGTCCTTTTTGCCTTCAACAAAGTATAGAGCGACGTACGGCGTTCGATCCAAGGCCCAAACCTGATCGAACGTGCTGAGATATATGGTGGCCAGGGACAGGGTCCCTCCCCAATAATATGGGCGGCCAAGGATTTTCAGTTTGCTCTGGAATTGACGGTTTTCTGAAGCCTAGAGACACTTTTTGGGGAAACGTTCGGATGAACTTTCGGTTTTTTGTCTCGAAATTTTTTTTTAAACCCAAGCAAAACTCCCGTCGGATCTACGTCCGCGCATGGCGCGCTTTGGTTTGCGCCCATTGCGGGGGTGAGTCCACTGGAAGTGAATAACATCTTTACCGACATCATGACGAAGGTGAAGCCGCTGATGAAGACTTTATGATCGGTGGCTTGCCGCATCGTTAGAGGCCTTATGGATCTCGCAGAGTGCTTATCGGTTCCTGAATCGACGGTGGTTATGACGCGAAAATAGGTATACTTTTCCGAGTACTACCCAAGCTGAAGGCTGCCAACTATGGCGACTCAACCCGACGATCTACACATCCCAGAACGCTTGCCTGTTACGCCGCTACCCTCTGATCTTGGTCGGCGTTGGCGCGAACGTTGGCCACAAATGGGCACCGACCCGGTCCCTGTCGCGCCGGTGGTTTCAAGGGAATATTTTGAATGGGAACGCGATTACCTTTTTAAGAAGGTTTGGCTGAATGTCGGCACGGCTGACGAGATCCCAAATCCTGGTGACTACATTGTTCGTGAGATCTATTGCGCTAACGTCTCGGTTCTGATCATGCGCGGTAAAGACGGTGGCATCGCGGCCTTTCACAATGTTTGCCGTCACCGTGGTAACAAGCTGGTCTGGGATTACCGTGGCCACCGCAAGGGCGGCGCCTGGGCTTGCCCGTTTCACGGTTTCACCTACAACGCTCGCGGCGAGTTGATCTTCGTGCCGGAGGAAGGCAATTTCGCCCAATCGATGTGCCGCAAGGTCAATTTGCCACCGGTGAATCACGCTGTTTACAAAGGGTTCATCTTTATCTGCCTCGATCCAGAACCCGAAGAGTCGCTTGAGAGCTTCTTAGGACCGATAAAAAAGCACCTCGATGATTATCCCTTCGAGTCTTTGCCGCATCGATATCACTACCAAACGTTTCAACGATCCAACTGGAAACTGGGGCTCGATGCGCAGTCGGAGGTTTATCACGCACCTTATCTGCATGGTCAAACGTGGCCGAAATTATTCAACAGCGACGAGCGGCCACACGTCGAAAGTCTTGATATGGTGTTCTACGACCGCCATCGCTACAGCAACTGGCCCGGCAACCCCAACTATTCGCCAAAAGACATCGAGGTCTTTGCGCTCGCCAAATATAGCTCCATCGCACGGCTTGGGGAGACTGGCGATCCTTCAGGACCGGAGATCAATCGCAGCGGTGCACCCGACTGGGGCTTCGATATCGTGCATTTATTCCCCAACACCAACGTCATGGTACTTCCCGGGGTGTGGCATACGCATCAATTCTGGCCGATCTCCGAGAGCCACATGTTGTGGGAGCTGAAGATCCACATGCCGAAACCGGAGAATGCGGGCGAGCGCTTCTCCGAAGAGTACGGGCGCGTCCTGTTGCGTGACGCGCTCCGTGAAGATGCGACTACCCATGAACGTACGCAGGAAGCGCTCGAGTCCGGCGCCATCGACGAAATCTATTTGCAGGATGAAGAAGCGTTCGTGCGCCACAACTATTGGGCCGTTGATCAGGAGATCCGCCGGCACCGGGAAGGGACGCGGGAGCGTATCGAATCATGAGCAGTTTCCTACTCCCCAACGAATTTAGCGCTCTGGAAACCCTTGCTGAGGATGGTTGGTGCCTGGACAACGAAATCGAGCGTACTCGAAAACGTCACGAGAGTAAGCCTGAGGCTTTGAGAAAGTTCTATGATCTTGTCGCCCCACGTCTGGAAGAAATCATCGATTATTTGAACACCAAGCCTTTCGATGACTTGGCTGGCGCTGATCAGCGACTATTGTATTTGCTGCTTTCAATGGCGGAGGTGACTTTTGCGGTGGAGAAATTCGGCGGGGATGAATCCGGTTACACCGGTGTTCCATCGGAGCGTTTTGTTGCCGCACATGATTTGCCCGAGGGTGGTTTGCCGTTACCCGTTGAATATCGCCCTGCGCCAAAAGCGTCCTAGATAAAGGAACGGGCTAACGGGCGAAACGAGTCACCGGCGACTCGTAAAAAAAAGGGGCGGATCCCTTTTTGATCTAACTGTTCTTAAATGTTTCGTAGATGATGTAGGTGAATATAATCGCGCCCATCACCATGCCGATATGGGTATCCCAACCCATTCTTTTTTCTAGATAGGAGTCCTGCGGGTTCCTCGGATTGAAATAGACCTTCACTACCTTTCCCACCGCGTATTGCCTCTGGATCCGATTAGCCTCTGACTGCGAGTCGGTTTCATTGTCGAGGATCCCGATTTTCTCATTCGCGTAGGTTCTTTTCCGCACCTCATATTGGTACTCAACGACCGGCTGGTACTTCGTGTGATAGACGTGCTCTGTGTCCTTGTAGGTTTCGCTTTTGATCGATGATTCCGTAATTTGGCCGTCGACGCTCGGCCACCTGCTGACTGCAAGATCTTTCCAGATCAGATAACCGATGAAACGCCAAAGAAAGACCAGGATTAGAGCGCCGATCGCGGCCATGCTGCGCTCCTGCAAAACCGCGGAAAGGGCACCTTATCGGGCTATCCAGAGCAGTTCTGCGATTGCCAATAAAACGGCTTTGACGCCTGGCGCTTTGTTAGCCGTCCCCGGATCGGTCCCACAGGTTCGGCACCACGTCACTCGAATAACCGGAGATAAAATCTGATGCCGCGCCGGAGTCACGGTCCAGCACATGGCGGCGCACCGCGCCGATGTTCGCGCCATATATATGAATACTCACCGATGGTCCATCCGTTCGCGAGTTAACCACCTCGTGGATGTCGCCGACCGTCGGTGAGACGTGATCGATCTCGCCGACCCCCAAACGATGCTCGCCGGTCTGGTGCAGGTCGCTATCGCCCAATGCAAACTCGGTACACGCTTCCTCGCCGCGCATGACGCCAATCAAACCCCAGACCGTGTGATCGTGCACGGGCGTTTTGTGGCCAGGCCCCCAAACAAAGCTCACCACGCTGAAGCGTTCCAAGGGATCACAGTGCAATAAATATTGTTGATAGCGATCCGGGTGCGGTTTAGCGAACGGATCGGGTAACCAGTCATCATGAGTCACCAGAGCGTGTAGTCGTTCGTCGATAACGGAGAAGATCTCGGGTTCGCGGGGCGACGTTGCGAGGAAGTCCGTGACGTCCCCAACGAAATCGCGAAAACGTGTAATGCTGCTCACCCGGTTTTCTCGGCTTTCGAATTTGTGCGTGCCCAGGCGGCGACCGCATCGCGATCACGATCAAGGGGCGGCGGGGAGCGGCGGATGGGAAAGTCCAACCCTGTCATGCCCAGTGGCGCGCCGAATGTGCGGATGATGGGGCCATGATCGAGCTCCATGGGTTGGATCCAACCATAGCTTTCGACTTGTGGGTCCGCCAGTACATCAGCGTACTGGTTAATGGGCGCGCACGGCACGCCTGCATCGGCAAATCGTGCTAACCAGGTTGCTGCGTCCGCGCTTGAAAACTTTGCTTCGAGTATCGGCACGAGTTCGAGCTGATTCTGTGCGCGATCTGCGGTGGTTAAGAAACGCGCGTCGGCTTTCAACGCCTCGACATCGGCAACTTCGCACACCGCATGCCAAAGTTTGTCGTTGCCTGCGGCGATCACAAACTGAGTGTCACGCGCACGAAACGCTTGATAAGGTGCGTTGCGTGGGTGCGCGGAACCAAGTTTGCGCGGGTTTCTCCCGGTGCCGAAGTATTCGCTCGTCTGCAAGGCGGCGATGCCGAGGCTCGCGCCCAGCATCGAGGCATCGATATGTGTTCCTTGGCCGTCACGCGCGCGCCGTAATAACGCGGACACAATATTAAACGCCGCGTAGAGGCCGGTGGCGAAGTCGCTTACCGGCACGCCGCATTTCACGGCCCCACCGTCCGGTTCACCGGTAACGCTCATGATCCCGGAGATCCCCTGCATGGTGACATCGAACGCGCCTTCACGAGCCCGTGGTCCTTGCTGGCCGAAGGCCGATATCGAGCAGTACACGATCCCTGGGTTCTTGCTTTGCACCGCGTCGTAACCTAGACCCAGCTTATCCATAACGCCCGGGCGATTGTTTTCCAACAAAATGTCTGAGCCAGCAACGATGGACTGCGCCAGCGCCAAATCATCTGGGCTTTTCAAATCCAACGCGATCGATCGCTTATTGCGATTAACCGACGCAAAGTTCTCGCTGAACCCTTTGTTCAACGGCGGCCATTGGCGCATGGCGTCGCCGCCCGGTGGCTCGATCTTGATCACCTCCGCACCCATATCTGCCAGCAACATGCCGCAGAAGGGGCCAGCCGCGATCTGGCAAAACTCGGCAACCACATAACCGGACAGCGGCAGCTCTACGCCCGATTGCGCATAGGTCCGACCGCCGATGTCGTGATCCACTGTCATGTGCGGATTGTAAGAGGGCGCCTCATCGGAGGTAGTGGTTCTTATAGAGGATCCTATGAGCGCGCGCGGGCGACCGACACTTTGATGCCGTTGTAAACGGGCATACCGGTCATTGGATCGACCAGACGATCGTCAGTTAAGTCGTTAACGCTGGCCGCTGGATATTGCGCCGCCACGCTGAGGCGCACGCCATCGCGGCCATGGTCGAACCCGTGGGGGATACTGACGACGCCAGGGCTGATGTCCTCGGTCGCAGTCACCGGTAGTTGTACCTCGCCGACTTTTGAACACACGCTCACCATTTCGCCATCATAGAGTTCGCGCAGCGCGAGATCATCGGGATGCATAAAGAGCGTGCACAAATTGGGGCCGCGCATGAGGCGTTCACAATTTTGAGTTTGCGTATTTTTGCTTCTTACGTGTCGACGCCCGATCAGTACTAAATCGTCTGAAGGAGTCGCTTCGAGGAGATTCTTCTCTACACGGGCGAGATCGTCAAGAAAGAGTACCGGCGCGCAATCAATTTTTTGATCGGGCGTTTTCAGGCAATCCGGAATCCGCGATCGTAGCGGGCCGAGATCGAGCCCATGCGGATGCTCATTGAGTTTCTCAAGGCTTAATGCGAGTGGGTGGCCGGTTTCTTTTCCGTAGTGTCCGTGTTGTAAGGCGAGATCGATCAACTCCCACGGTTTCGGAATGGGCTCATTCGGCAAGCCTTTCAACGCGGCGACCCGTTCGGCCAAGCCGGTAAGAATTTCCCAATCAGAAAGTCCGTTGTGAGCGTTCGGTATTGATGGGTGCGAATATTTCGCGACATTGCGTACCGAGAAACTATAAAACGCGAGTTCGTAGTTATCGTTTTGCAAATGCGAGGTCGCGGGAAGGATCACGTCGGCGTGGCGCGAGGTGGCTGTAATGAACGGGTCGAGCGCAACCATAAAGTCCAGCGAGGCTAGCGCTTCTTCGAGATGTCGCCCGTTTGGAAAAGACAACACCGGATTCGACGCAATACAGACGAACGCGCGAATTTGGCCTTCGCCGGGCGTCAACATTTCTTCGGCGTAGGTCGCGGCAGGTACTTCGCCTGCGAACGACGGTAAGCCCCGCAAGCGCGTCTGCCATTCGCCGATCCGGCCGGGATCACCGTTCGGATCTGCCGTCAAATCGACCGCCGGTGTGGTCAGCATGTAGCCGCCAGGGCGATCGAGATTACCGGTGACGACATTGATAAGGCTAAATAACCATTGGGTGACGGCGCCGTATTCTTGTGCGCAAGTACCGATGCGTCCATACCAAACGGCGGTCTCGGCAGCAGCAAATTCTCGCGCAATTTGACGGATAGCCTTTGCCTCGATGCCGGTCACTGCAGCAGCGCGATCGGGTGAAAAAGGTTTTATCGCTCGCGCCACGTCTTCCAGTCCATTAAGCAAGCCATCGAGCGCGCGCGGATTGACGAGATCCTCATCGAAGAGCGTGTTCAAAACCGCTGCCGCCAGTGCCGCATCGCTGCCCGGTCTGATCGCATGGTATTCGTCGGCGAGCTTGGCGGTTTCGGTGGTTCGCGGATCGAGGACGATGAGTTTGCCCCCGCGCTCTTGAATGCCCTTGAGGCGATTGCGCACACCCGGTGAGGTCATCAAACTCCCGTTCGAGGCGAGTGGATTAGCGCCCGCGATAACGACATGTTCAGCACGGTCGAGATCGGGAATTGGGAGTAGAAATTGATGGCCATACATCAGCGCGCTGGCCATTAAATGCGAGATATGGTCGATCGATGCCAACGAGGCACGATTGCGCGAATTAATCGCCTGTCGGAAATAACCGACGTGGGTCATCAAGCCGTAAACCGTGCCATAGGCATTGCCCATAAAATCAGCGACCGCGTCTTCGCCGTGTCGCGTTTGCACATCGACCAATCCTTGCGCCGCGAAATCCAAGGCTTCATCCCAGCCGATTTCTTGCCAGCCGTTAGCGGTCTTTTTTACCGGTGACGTTAGGCGATCAGGATCGCCCGCCATCTCGCCGAGCGCGACCCCCTTTGGACAGATATAACCTTGGCTTAGTGGATCGGCTGGGTCTCCGCGAACAGATGTCACCTTACCATCGGCAACTTCAACGACAATGCCGCAAACGGCCTCGCATAAATGGCAATTTCGGTAATGCGTGCTCAACTCAGCGTCTCGTGCGTTAGCCACCATGGCGCACCCCCGGGGTAGGTTGTGACTGATAGACGGACAAGGTAGCAGCTTCTTACGCAGAATACCGGCAGAGAAGGCGCCGCCAGGCCCGGTGTTGGGGAGCGCGCTTGCGCTCGCCCAGGCTTTAAATGGCCACGAAGTCTGAAACTAAGTGTCGCGTATACGAACGCGTGGTGCGGTGCTATCGTAATTTTTTCCGGACAACGGCCTTCACGGCGCAGATTTATACAACACGAACCCGAAGGAGAGAGGCGATGATCACCAGAAGTAATCCAGACGTGGGCTACATGGCAGAAGATGTCTTTGAAGCTTATGCGTTTAGCCAAACCATTCGCGCTGGCAACCAAATTTTTCTCTCCGGCATCGCACCCTTGCGCGGCAGCAATGACGATATCGAACTCGTCGGCGTTGGCGATATACGCGCGCAACTCTCCTTTTGCCTGGACGTACTTCAGAAGTGTCTAGCCGCCGAAGGTGTTGGTTTAAACAATTGGGTCGCGCATACCGTCTACGGCACGGATATGAACGAGCTACACAAAACCGCAGACATCTTCATTGATGTTTTTGGCCAATATCCGCCAACGAGTACGTGGGTCGAAATAAAAGGCTTATTCGTGCCCGGTCAGATGGTTGAAATTACCGGCTTTGCGATTGCTGAATAAACAAGAAAACGGGTCGGTAACCTTTAGTCGCGACCCACAATGACGAGCATCCCGCAGCGGCGATCGTTAATGTTGGGATACCAACTGCAAGTACGTCGTGCGCCTAAGAGGCAAACAATCGCGCGTAGTTTTGAATAAAAGGGGTCAGACCCTTTTTATTGCCTCAACAAGGATCTGACTGATGAAGAAAAGGACATATCTTGCGGGTTGTGCAACGATTTCCCTATTCGCAGTGGCTTGGTTACTTTCGTCTGATATGAGGCGGGAGTTTTCTTATCGCTACGATCGAGCGGTTTTCGGTGATCAATTTGAGCTAGACGAGGATTGCTACATGGTGCCTAGGCGCTGGGTACTTGAATCGTCGCGAAAGACAGCCCAGGGTGAGATAGTACGAATCGCGCGGCGACATTCTAATGGCCGGGTTGAAAGTGCATCGCTTACTCGCGCGAACCTCTTGGATATAGACATCGATTTATTAAACACAGCCGAGATAGTTTCAGAGGAGAAAGAGAAGTATAAGATTTATCGCATGCCTGAATATTCGGATACATTCGAGTTTTGGTCCGTGACTGCAAGGGGCATTGTTGTGTTGAGTGATTCTATTGAAACTCTAAGGGCGCTTTCAGTTCAGATGGATTCCGTCAAATGTTGAACTTGCTCTAAAAAGGGGTCGGAGCCCTTTTCCCATTTCATTTGCTTACACCCGTTTTGTGTTGGCCAACCGAATAAGTTCAGACATTTGCGCCGTGCGTTCGAGCATATCGTCGAACATGACGATGTGTGGCTCACGACCGGCGATGACCTCAACGATTGGTACCGACAGAGTCACGCGTCGTAGCACGGCTGCGCAGCTGATTTCGATCCGACTCCCTGGCGCTTCTCTTTATCAAATCGGGCCGTTCTAAGGATCGGCCCCGCAGCCTAACGATGCGCCGCTAAGTCTAATCTGGAGAAAAACATGGACCAAGACACTTACGATAAAGGCCTTGAAATTCGCAAACGCGTGCTCCGCGAGGAGTATGTCAAACAATCGATTAGCGGTGCGATGTCTTTCAATGAGGACTTCCAAGCCCTGACCACCGAATATTGCTGTGGCGCGGTGAGGGGTCGTGAAGGACTCAATGCGGGACAACGTAGCATGCTCAACATCGCAATGTTGACTGCGCTCGGACGTGATGACGAATTGAGGTTGCACGTCGCTGGGGCGCTTCGCAATGGATTAACGCCCGATGAAATCAAGGAAGTACTTCTCCAGGCGGAGATTTATTGTGGCATACCGGCCGTTAAAAGGATCTCGCGGGATATTATTGAGACCCACACGTGAAATAGTTCTGCCGGGGTTAGTCGTATTTGGAGGGTGGCAAGCGCGTTTGCGCCGGTGCGCCAGATACCGGAAAATCGGCCGAGCGGCCTGCGAGTCGGCGGAATACAACCTAAGCAAAGTCGATTAAGCCATGATCAAAACTGAACGTATAGGGCACGTCGTCCTGAAAGTGCGCGATCTCGAGCGCTCCGAGAAATTCTACACGGAGGTGCTAGGCCTTACCCGGATGGGACGACTGGAAAGGCCACCTGTTGTTTTTCTTGCGAGCAACGCCAGAGACCATCATGAGCTTGGCTTGCTTGAGGTTGGCGCGGATGGCGGTAATCCGAAACCGGACAACGTTGGTCTCCTTCACGTCGCGTTCCGGCTGGAAACCGGCGAACAGCTTGCTGAAGCCTATCGCGAGTTGAAGGCCAGGGGCGTCACCATCTCCTGTACGGTCAACCACGGTGTCGCCAAGGGTATTTACTTTCTCGACCCCGATGGGAACGAACTCGAGTTGTATGTCGACAACAGCGCGGCGGACGTTGCGTTGTTCGACAATCCGTACGCAGGTGTTGAGAAGCTCGAATTCGCGCCGGACGACCCAAGCCTGATCGAGGCGCTACAGGGTTAGGGGGCATCGTCATGGAGCTTTTTTGCATTTCTGGGACATGCTCCCTCTCACCACACATCCTGCTCGAGGAAATTGGCGAGCCGTTCACAGTCAAACTACTTGACCGTGACGCGCTCGAACAGAAGACGCCTGAATATCTGGCAATCAATCCGAAAGGCAAGGTGCCAGCGCTAAGAGTTGATGGCGATGTCATCACGGAGAATGTCGCGATACAGACTTTTCTCGCCGATCGGTATTCCGATCGAGCGCTCGCGCCAACCGATCCGCTCGGGAGAGCGCAATGGCTCGGCTATCTGGCCTGGTTAAGCACGACGGTTCACGCCTATTTCAGGCGTTTCTTTCGCCCGGGTTTGTATTCTGAGGACGAAGCCGCACATGCGAGTATTGCGGCGGCGGGCCGGTCCAACTTTCTCGATTCAATAGCGATGATCGATGAGCAATTGGCCGGGCAGGAATGGATCTTCGGCGATCAATTCACCACTGCAGACATCTATACGCACGTCTTTCACTCGTGGGCGCACGTGGCCGATTTCCCAGTCGCCGAGCTTGTGAACTTAAAACGCCATGGCGACGCGATGATGGGCCGGCCCTCGACTCAGGCGGCGTTCGAGCGTGAGGGTATATCACTCGAACTAATGGCCTAAGGTCAGATCAGTCTACGCGATTAAACGTAACGATCAATTATGGTGCGCGGCGTTTACTCGTTCTTAGTATCAAAGTTTATAACGCACCGTCACAGACGGAATATTTGGTCCCGGTGAAATTCCAAATACGCTTGGTGTCCCCGTTTCAGCTTCTTGCGGATTTTCTTTCCGCGAAGTTGCAATAACTCGATTTCTTTTTCAGACATTTCACTCGAAATCATCAACGATCCGTCCTTGTCGAAAGAAATCAGGCCGGTGTCGAATAGCGCGTCTAGGTTCGCGACTAGTGGCAAACCATTGAATTTATCTAGGCGTTCTCCATTGGTGGAAAATCTCCACGGTTTGACATGCGATGCCCTTATAACATCAAGCGTGGTACAACCGGTTACAGCGCACTGTCCAGACCAGAGGTTTAGTATTTCCGCTCGGAATTTTCCTTGGCCAACCCTCGCGTCAACGAGCGTTTCCTTCTGTGTCGTTGGATCTTCCGACGTGATCAGGGTTTCGAGATCCTCCGCTACCGCCGTAAACGAGGTGCGAGACCTAACAATATTTCTTACGGGTACTCGTTCTACGATTTCCGCGTGTTGACCTTCCGCGGTTTCCAATATGCGGCCAAACCGAAGCAGATAATCTTGATCGAAGTCTGCGATTACTCTCCCTTGTTCTGGGTCGGCGTCTGGCTCTTTTGCCGTACATGCGATTCCATACCATCGCCAGCCCGCTCTCACTTGATCCAGGTGTCGCTTTCGTTCTTTGTATCCATGTGACTGGCGTTGGTTTGCCCGCGTAATAAGGACGGCTTCGACCCCCTGAACGGTCGACACCTCGTCGCCCCAAACCCGCAGGTAGATCGAGTTTGAAATTGGATCGGCAGCGCCCCAAGACCACCTCACATTGGAAGACAGTGCCGCCATCGACCACTTGCACCGCCGGCCAGTCGACCGCCGAGGTGTAGGGGAAGCCCACCAGGTTGGCGCGACCGTCCGGGGATGCGACCAAGGGGATGTCGGTCTCGG
>JBCCEV010000115.1:0-13950 GCA_039030125.1 Pseudomonadota bacterium
CGCAGCCATCATTCCCCTCGTGCGTTCAGGTTAGAATCAAAGTTCTCGAAAATAGTTTACTAAGTAAACAGTTCACATATTGAAATATGGCCAAAAAGAAAGCGAACGCGCGCCGCGCGCCCTCTGATGCAGCGCGGCAATTTCTGGAACTCTACTATCCCATTCACTACCAGGCAGGGATCGGAGTAGAAGATGCGCTGCGAGGTGATGATCTCGGCCGCCATCAAGTCGCCATACTCTGGCTAATTCATTCGCAGGGCGATCACGGGATCCGCTTAAGTCGAAAAGCCATCGTGACTTCTCTGGCGAGTTGGTTTGAAATTTCGAACGCGGCCATCACCAAAGCGATCCGCGGTATGGCCGGCAAACCCTTAGGTTTGGTGTCGCTGGAAGAAGATCCCAATTCTGCCCGCGAACAGATCGTGGCACTCACCCCGAAGGGTGAGCGTCATCTCATCGAAATGATCGAACGGGCAACCGCTTACGTGCAGACCATCGTGGATCATATGGACAGCGAACAGATCATCGCGGGTATCTCGTTTTTCGAAAAGATCCGCGACGTGGTCGCACTGAAAGAGTGACGGAAAAAAGGGGTCAGAGCCCTTTTCCAAACGCTACTCTGCCGGCTTTTGCTCCGCGAGCATCGCATCCAGCTTCGCGATCAACTCGCGCGCCGCATCACCTTCCGGGATCGGTTTTCCAGAATCTCGCCACTCGACCGCATCTTTGAACCCATGCACCTGAGAGTGACGTCGAAACCACATGCCCTCCGGATTGTGGCGTGTAATGCCGTCGAAAATGGTGGACAAGGTTTGGCTGGCCGTTAAACCCATTCTTTCGATCGCTTCGTTAACGACCATTTTCTGCATTTGCAGCATGCCGCTCGGTATAGCGGCCATGTTATTCGCCAAGCGATCGACGGCGTCATCTAATTCCTCACCAGCTACAGCCTCGCTGACCAGGCCCCAATCTGCCGCCGTAGTGCCATCAATGAGGCTGCCGGTTAACGTCATGCGCTTGGCTCGCTCCGGCCCCAACCGATAGACCCAATGCGCGGTGGTCGGGCAGCCCCATACACGGGTCGGCATGTAACCAATTCGAGCGGTGTCTTCCATAATAATTTGGTCGCAACACAAGACAATATCGGAGCCGCCAGCAATCGCGTATTTATGGACCCTCGCGATCGTCGGTTTTGCCGAGCGCCATAACGCCATGAAGTCATCGTTGTAGGCGCGCATCGTGCGGTAGTCGGCCATCGGGTCCCAAGGCATTGATTCTTGGCGGCACGGATGATCGAGGTTCTCCTCACCAAAAAGCGTGATGTCGTAACCCGCGCAAAACGCCGCGCCCGCACCCTGCAGCACAATCACGTGGACCTCATTGTCGGCATTGGCGGCTTCGACTGCCCGCCGGATTTCTCCCGGGGTATCAAAGGAAATCGCGTTCAAACGGTCTGGCCGGTTGAACGTAAGCCGCGCGATCCGCGGGTTTTTTGGATCTCGCCTTAAGGTCAGCGCTTTGAAAGATTCATTGGCGATAGGCTCGCCAGCCATCGGATCAATCGGTGTTGGAGCTGCCATGCCATATCCTCGGGGCTAACAATGGTTGGCAATCTTAACGCGAGGTCTTTCCCTCAACTTGTCTGGTAGCGAATGGGCACCGATTTAGGTCCAGATACGAACTCGGACTCGATAATTTGCGGCTCGCCGGCAAGTTCAACGCGATCAAGCACTGGCAGCAGCGCTTCCCACAGGGCACGCATTTCTAAACGCGCGAGATGCTGCCCCAAACAGACGTGGCCACCATGACCAAAACCAACATGTCGATTCGGCCTGCGATCGGGTTGGAATTCGAATGGCCGCTCAAATTCGTCACTATCCCGGTTTCCGGACGGATAAGCGAGATAAAGCCGATCTCCTTGCTTTATAGGCCGTCCTGAGAGTTCACAATCAGCCGTCGCGTGGCGCACAAAATGCTTGACCGGCGTGGTCCAACGGATCGCCTCGTCAACGAACGTTGGAATTAAGGTTTGATCTGATTTAAGCCGCTGCAACAACGCGGGTTCTTTGGCAATTTCCCACATTGCCGAAGCGGTGGAATGTGCTGTCGAATCATGGCCCGCCGTCGCTAGGATTGCGAAGTAGGAAATTGCACGGGAGTGGGCCATGGGCCCGCCGTCGATCTCGGCGTTAGCGATCAAGGTGGCAAGATCCTCGCGCGGATCAGCGCGCCGCTGTTCGATGAGCTTGGAGAAATACTTATCGAACTCATCAAATACGATTTTCCAGGTGCGCGGCTGCTCGTCGGGTCGTGACGGATCGCTGCCAGGACGTTTCAAGTCTGGATCCGCCCAGCTAAACAGCCACTGCGTAAGCTCCAGCATGCGAAGGTGATCTTCAGCCGGTATGCCAATGACATCCATCACCACCTGTAGAGGATATTTCGATGAGATCGCCTCAGCAAAGTCGATCTGACCACCCGCGCCAGCAAGTGTTTCGATCTGGCTTGCCGCCGTTTCGCGCACGCGTGATTCCAGCGCACCCATGCTGCCGGGCGCGAGCGCTTTGATCAAAACCTTACGATGCGCTCGATGTTCATCACCGTCGAGCTGAACCAGCGAGCGGAACAGATTGAAATCACCCCCGGTGAAGTCCTGGACCAAGGCCTCGCCAGCCCGTGGAATTAAGGTCGCCGAACGGTCGGCATTATGAAAAAGCAGGTTGTTGCGGCTAACTTCTTGGATATCAGCGTGCCGCGACACAATCCAATGCGGGTCGTAGCCAGGAATTTCGGCTTGCGCGAGCGGGAATTCGTCGCGGACCTGCGCGAAAATCGCATCGATCTGGTCGCGGTTACCCCATGCTGCCGGGTCGTAAACCGGACCGATCAGCTCCGGTGGAATTTTCAACGCCGACTCAGCGTCCATTTTCCATGCCCGCGACGAACATGGATGTTCGGAGAACTTCCGCCTTCCTATTTATCCCAATGCTCGGCACTGCGTTTTTTCATCATCACCCGGAATTCGCGTGTCGAGTTGGGGAGCAGATCGCCGGTGCCCCAATCACAAATCACACCATGGCGACGGATAACATCCAGCATATCGATTTCACCGCTTTTGAGCCTCGCGGATACACTTTCTGGATCCTCATCCAACCAGGCTGTGCGCGATGCAGCGATCTCCTTGCGCGCCTCGACCGTCGCTGCTTGATCAATCTCGTACTCGGCAAGATCTTCATCGATCACCTTAAGGACCACCCCATAATCCTTGGCGGCCCGCTCTACCGACACATATTCATCGATCACGTCTTCAAGCACGGCTTCAGGATCGCGTTTTAAAGGATCGCCAAACCCCCCACCTCCTGCGGTGCCGCGCCAAAAGCGCGCGCCGCTATACACCGGCACGTCGGAAAATACGGCCCCTAGGAACTTGGCTTCGCCTTGTTGTTCGAGCCAAAGTCCGTGCGGACGCGACGGCAGGCCGCCCTTGATGCCCCACACCACTGAGCGTTCGCGATCGCAAAAATAAGAGAATACGCAGTTCTCAACATCGAGGATGGTGCCTTCTTTATCCAGCCCAACACCACCGCGGTATTCGCCAGGCCCGCCGCTATCGGTAACGATTTCGAAGCGGTCCGTCTGCACCGGACAGAGTCTTTCCTGGCCCTCTACCGGTTGAGTCATCAAACCAACGCCAAAGCAGGATGCGGTAACACCAAGGCCATCCTTGCCATTGCGACCGCCCCAACCGCCGGAAAGCCAGTCATAAAGCATGAAGTACGGACGGTCATCGCCGCGCGCGTCATAGCCGCCGGTCTGCAGATATTCGATGTTGAAAGCGCAGGCCATCGCCCGTTCGGGCATGAGTTCCGACCAGATCTCGAAGATCGAATTCATGATCTTCTCAAACGGCATCACAAAACCACTGACCGCCACCGGCCAGCAAGCACTGACAATGGTGTTGTCTGGCACAGTCACGGTAACAGCGCGATAAAGCCCTGAATTGAGTGGTACTTCCGGAAAGAAGGT
Source organism: Pseudomonadota bacterium (assembly GCA_039030125.1). GTDB lineage: Bacteria > Pseudomonadota > Gammaproteobacteria > JBCCEV01. The sequence continues at coordinate 4,027 of JBCCEV010000115.1, forward strand.
CTTCATCCCGGCAACCACACCAGCGAACGTGCCACCGTAAGCGCAGTTGTACATCGATGCGATCGTGGGATGGGATCCAGTGAAGTCAAACTCCACAGAATCGTCGATGATCGTCATCTTCACCTTGATTGGGATCATGCCTTCCTCGCCGGCGGGATCTTGATCGACGAAGTCCACCGTTTCCCAAGAACCATTTGGCAGCTCTTTAAGGCGCGCGCGCACCGAGCGCTCGACATAATCCTGAACTTCGATGAATGCAGTCTTGATGGTATCGACGCCATATTTCTCGACTAGGCGAAGCAACTCGCGCTCGGCGACTCGACACGCTTGGGTTTGCGCATCCATATCGCCAATGATGGCATCTGGATCGCGGGTATTCTTGGCAACGAGCTTAGCCACGTCACCGCAGTACTCGCCACGCCGCCAAATTCGCACCGGCGGCACGCGAATACCTTCTTTGAACATGTCGCGCGCGGTTACATCGAATGATCCGGGAACGCTACCGCCCATGTCCGCCCAATGGCCGTTCGCCTGACTCCAGGCAATTAACTCATCACCCACGAAGACCGGCAGGATCACGCGGGTGTCGTTGAAATGGGTGCCGCCGACATAGGGGTCATTGACCAGAAAAATATCACCCGGATGGATATCGCCTGCAAACTCTTCAATCACCGCTTTGCAGGTGTAATGAAGTGTCCCAACATGCGCCGCCAAATCTTGATTGCCTTGCGCAATCGTGTTCCCTTCGGCGTCGCAAAGCGCGTTGGAGAAGTCGCGGTTGTAAACCACGAACGAATAACAAGTACGACGCACCTGCTCGGCCATTTGGTCCACAAGCGTCACAAAGGCGTTGCGTAACACTTCGAAAGTAACGGGATCGAGTGTGCTAGTGGTTTTTTGATCCATCGTGCTGCTCCTAAACCGTGATCACGATATTGAGGCGTTCATCAACATTCGCGGTGGCCCCTGGAGGCACCACCGTCGTCGCGTCCAGTTGTTCAACAATAATTGGGCCTTCAAGCGTCGAGCCTGGCGTCAAATCTTCGCGCCAATAAATCGCCGTGCTAATGCCTTCATGGTTGTCATCAAATACAACGTCGCGATACGAGCGCGGCTCCGCCGCGGCCGAGGAAGATGCCGTAGCCTGTAGGTCGACCTTCGGTGTCACGCCAATGGCGGTAAGGTTCAACCGGAATATCTCCATTGCCGCGCCTTCGCGAATATAGTTGTACTCGCGTTGGTGCGCGTCTTCAAATTTCTTAACCGCCGCTTCAGCGCTGGTAAACGGGGTTTCCCCCTCTACCGCAATCGAGCGCCATTGCCCGGCGTAGCGCATGTCGATAGTGCGACGGAGCAAGATGTCTTTCTCTTCGACACCTTCCTTGTGGAGGCGCTCACGCGCTTCGGTTTCCAAGATCTGAAATTCTTTTTCTATCGCTTTGGGGTCGGCCGTTGAGGCGTCCGCCAGGTAGGTTTGGGTGAGATCGTGTTGGATGTCCACAAGCAAACACCCCATCGCCGAAGTCACGCCTGGATGCGGCGGAATGATGACCGTTGGAATGGATAAATCACGCGCCAGCGCAACCCCGTGCAATGCGCCCGCGCCGCCGAAGGCGACTAGTGCGAAATCACGTGGATCGCGGCCCTTCGCGATGGAAACCAAGCGAATGGCATCCGCCATATTCGCGTTAGCGACTTCGATGATCGCTTTGGCGGCTTGCACCGTACTCATATTCATCGGCCCGCCAACGCCCTCGGTCACCGCTTTGGTCGCGAGATCGAGGTCCAGCCCCAGATCGCCGCCGGCCAATCCGGCGCCTAAGCGCCCCAACACCAAATTTGCGTCCGTATTCGTCGCTAGCTCACCACCGCGTCCATAACATGCCGGGCCTGGGATCGAACCAGCCGATTGGGGACCATTACGCAAAGAGCCGGCCTCGTCGATCCAAGCAATCGAACCACCGCCGGCGCCAATGGTTTTGATGTCGATACTCGGGAAACAAATCGGATGGCCATACTCGATGTACCAATCACGCGTGGTTGCCATTTCGCTCTCAAAAACCAACGACACATCGGTACTGGTGCCGCCCATATCGAAACCAATGACATTCTCGAAACCGCAAATCTGGCCAATGTAACGACATGCAATCGCCCCTGCCGCGATTCCCGATCCGGCCAAACGCGCCGCCTGATAGGACAGCGTCTTGGGCGTTGTGACGCCACCGCCGCTATGGAGGAGTAGCAGATCGTTCTTGTACCCACTTTGTTTGAGCCGTTCTTGCATGCGTACCGCATAATCGACCACCACAGGCTGCAACACGGCGTTCACGACCGCTGTCGAGAAACGATCGTGCTCAAAAATTTCAGGCAGCACTTCTGACGACGTTGATATGGCGACCCCAGGGAGTTCTTCTTCGAGGATCGCTTTCAAGCGTTTCTCGTTGGCGGCGTTCGCGAACGAATTCATAAAACAGATGGCAACGGCCTTGTAGCCGCGCTTTTTGAGCTTGGCGGCTAACGTGCGGGCTTCTTTCTCGTCCACCGCGACGATGAGATTGCCATTCGCATCGACCCGCTCGGTAATCGGTAAACGATCGCGCCGGCGAATATAGGGCGGCGGACTATCGGCGTAGGCGTCCCAGAGATCCTCCTTGGTCGAGCGACCGATTTCGATAACGTCACGAAAACCCTGAGTCACAACCATTGCCGTAGCGGGGAGACGGCGCGTAATCAGTGCGTTGGTCGCGACCGTCGTGCCGTGAGAAAACAAGGTTACGTCGGCGAGATCCGCCCCGGCTTTGGCGACGCCCTCAAGCGCTGCATCAATGGGATCGGCGGTTGACGGAACCTTGGCAATTTTGAGCGCGCTGTTGGATTCATCCAGCACACAGATGTCTGTGAATGTGCCGCCAATATCGACGGCCACTCTGAGATTAGTCATGCAATGTTCCCCGTGGGCTTTGGGCTTGAGCTGTACGGTCTATTCTCGCGGGATTTGCTGCGGCGCGCTAGCCACTCGTTCCGATTGAGGACGGTTAATGAGAAAAGACGCTGGAGCCCGCTGGCGCGAACTCCAGTCAAAATGGCGCACAGCGAACGCTGGCTTTGTTTTGGTGCGACTCAGGTGAGTTCCAAAACCACCCCAGTGAGCGAGAACTGGTCTCCCGACATGCTAACCTTGGCCTCTGCCACCATGATTTGATCGCCCATCATCACCGCCGCTCTTGTTTCCTAACAGCCGTCGCCGGACTTCCAGTAAACGCCGCTTGCCTTATAAGGCGACACCTCGCCAGAAGACATGTAGCCAGCGCCCAGGTCCGACAGTGTCCCGCGGTCGTTGGTCCCCGAAAATGTCATGGTGCCGACGGCAGTTCCATCAATCGAGCCTACGACCTTAGCGGTGTACGACCCCTCGACCACCATGTGATCACCATCCACTTCGCACGTTCGAACGTTGGTGAATGTGCCATTGAATTGTCCTAATTCATTTCCAACGGGCATAGTTCTTCTCCCTTGTGCTTTTAATCATCAAATATCTTGATTCTTGGCATTGCTCCCAAAACACCGTTTAGACAGTATAGACAGCGAGCCACCACTCGCCTTTGTGCCCTGCCGCAACGGCCTATTTGCGGTAGGAAGGATCATCCAATCCCGCGATCGCGACAAAGCCGGGCAACGCTTTAATTCGTTCGATCCAGGCGCACACGGCAGGATAAGGATCAAGCGCAATATTGCCCATCGGAGCCAAGGCAACATAGGGGAACACGGCAACGTCTGCGATGGTGGCTCGCCCGCACGCGAGCCAGTCCTGCCCGCTCAGGTGATCATTCAAAATTTCCAACGACTTATTGCCGCGGATAGTCGACGCGGTAACGTCTTCTGTGAAATCGTGCGGGATCCCATTGCCCGAAATTCCGAACGAAATAATCGCTCTCGCGGTGAATACACCGTACTGGACCCAACTCGCCGCGAAGGCCAACCATTCCATGATGGCGGCCTGCTCTGCGGCCGTGCCAGACCACCAGGGCGCCCCACCCGCTTTGTTGGCTAAATAAACCAGGATTGCGGAGGAGTCGCGCAAGGTCAGATCGCCATCGACCAAAACTGGAACCTCACCGCGGGGATTGAGCGCCAAAAATTCGGGTTGATGTTGCACATCCTGCATTAAATCGACATCGTTTAATTCACAATCGATATTCAAAAACGACATCAACAAACGGACTTTATAACTGTTACCGGACTCATCATAAGAATAGAGTTTCACCGCTCACTCCCTTGCGAAATTATCTTTCGAGAGTAGCGATGCCTTGAGATCCGAGCAAGCAAACTTGCCCAACCGAAGCGTCCGGCGTGGCACTGGACTTGCGCACAGATCTGCCGGATGCTTGTTAATAATCTTTGCGATGGAGAACACGAATGGGAAAGCCCCTGGGGATGCTGCAATGGACCGAAGGTACGCTCGGCAAGGACCTTATCGCTAACACGCAGCGTTTCGAAGAACTTGGCTATGACGAGCTATGGCTGCCCGAAGCTTTCGGCAGGGAGACGCTCTCGACCTGCGGGTTCCTGCTTGCTAAAACCACGACGCTCAATGTCTCCAGCGGTATCGCGACCATTTACGGGCGCGATGCCGATGCCGCGGCGCAAGCCGCAAACGGTCTTGCCGAGTTGTCCGATGGGCGGTTTCGCCTTGGCCTCGGCGTTTCTCACCCGGTCTTGGTCGAACCGCGCGGGCACACCTGGGGCAAGCCCGTCCCGCAAATGCGAGCATTTCTCCAACGAGTACACGAAGCGCCCATTGAGTCGCCGCTTGCCGACGACAAACCCAAGGTGATCTGTGCCGGACATGGGCCGGGCCTCATGCGGGTCGCCCGGGACCTCAGCGATGGCTCGTTTTTATTCTTGCAGCCGATTGAAGCAGTACGCACCGCACGCGAAATACTGGGGCCCGAGAAAGAGCTACATGTCACTGTGCGCTGCGTCTTGGAAGCTGACCAGAGCAAAGCCCGCGAGCTTGCGCGTCGCGCCAGCGCGTTCTACATCTCGCTCCCGGCTTATCAAGCACGCTGGGCCGAGCACGGCTACGAAGCAGCCGATTGGGAAACCGGGGGCAGCGATCGTTTGATTGATTCGATTACCGTGTGGGGAGATGCAAAGATGATAGCGGCCAAGCTTGAGGCTTTTTTCGATGCCGGCGCTACGCACGTCGTGCTGTATCCGGCGAACCCCGATGAGGACTACGCGCCGGGAAGCGCCTACTCGAAAAATTGGAACTGGCCGCTGTTGGAAGCTTTGGCGCCGTAGCGGCTTACTTGAATAAATTCATCCAGGAGATCTGGCCCGTAAACGGGCCAAAGCCAGCACTGCGTCGATGGTCGGCGTTGGGATTTGGGTAAGCCTGCCAAGCTCCGTCACCGCTGCGACCAAGGCCTCAAGTTCCAGCGGTCGACCCCGCTCTAAATCTTGCAGCATTGACGTTTTGTGAGCGCCGACTGCAGCCGCGCCTTCAATGCGCCGTTCCACATCAATCGCGAAACGCACCCCCAAGGCTTCACCAACCGCCTGACCTTCAAGCATCATGGCGCGCGCCAACGCACGCGTATCTGGATCTGCGCAAATCTCTGCCAGCGTCGCACCCGTTAGCGCGCTGATTGGATTGAAACTCAAGTTGCCCCAAAGCTTGATCCAAATTTCGTCGCGGATCTTGGGCTTGACTGGGGCTTTGAGGCCAGCATCACGCATTACCTCGGCCAGCGCGGTCACGCGTTCGGACTTCTCACCCTTCGGCTCGCCGAGTGTGAAACGATCGCCTTCGATGTGCTCGACAACACCAGGCTCCACGACTTCGCAGGCGGGATAGACGACACAACCGATCGCGCGCTCGGGCCCGATGATTTGCCATTGGCGTCCGCCCGGATCCACGCTCTGCAACTGATGATTTTCATACGGTCCTTCAAATCCGTAGAAATACCACCACGGCACGCCATTAACGCCAAAGACGACGGCGGTGTTGGCGCCTAACAGCGGCTGCATACTCTCAACCACGGCCGGGACGGAATGGGCTTTGAGGGTCAGGAAAACAAAATCTTGAGGACCGAGTTCATTGGGATCCTCGGCGCATGGCACATCGCAACGAACTTCATCCACGCCGCTTCGTAATCGCAGCCCATTGGCCACGATCGCTTCGCGGTGCGCGCCACGGGCGATCAGCGCAACCTCTTGACCCACCTGTGCCAACCGCGCGCCAAGGTAGCCACCAATAGCGCCGGCACCGAAGATGCAGATTTTCATTCGTCGAGCCTCACGCGACTACTCAAGACCCAAGCGGGCGGCGAGTCCTATCCGTTGCAGCTTACCCGTGGGGCCCTTGGGAATGCTCTCGGCAAATATGATTTGGCGGGGAACCTTAAAGCCAGCCAAACGCGCGCTCGCAAACTCGCGGAGATCCCGCTCTTCAACCCGCGCATCCGCGTGCAGGACAACCACTGCCGCGACATCTTCACCGAGCTTTTCGTGGCGCACCGCGAAGGCAACCGCTTGCGAGACGTCGGGATGCTCCATCAGAACATCATCGACTTCGCGCGGCGCGATCTTCTCACCGCCACGATTGATGATCTCTTTGATACGACCGCTGATGCGTAAATAACCATCCTCGTCGAATACACCAAGATCGCCGGTTCTAAACCAACGCTTGCCGTCTTGCCCTTGTTGAAAAGCATCCTGGTTGGCAGTGGGATTATTCGCATAACCGGCGGTCACGTTAGGACCGTAGATTACGATCTCGCCCTCCTCGCCCGCCGCGACCATTGCGCCGGCCGGCGTCATTAACGCCACCTCGGGCCCCGCCGGAATACCCACGCTGCCGGCCTTATGCGGCGCCGGCGGCAATGGGTTGGAGGTCATTTGGTGAGCGGCTTCGGTCATGCCATAAGACTCGATCACAGGGCAGCCGAACGTGTCTTCCAATTCGTGCATCACCGGTGCGGGCAAAGAAGCACTTGATGAACGAATAAAACGCAGCTTTTGACGCTCAACGATCGCTTGGTTGCGCGCCGCCCGTGCCAAAACGAGTTGGTGCATGGTTGGCACCGCCGAATACCAAGTGGGCGTCAACTCCTCCAGCCAACTGAAAAAACGGGTCGCCTCGAACGCCGGTGTGCAAGCCACCGAGCCACCGCCGGCCAGCGATGACAGCACCCCGGCGACAAGCCCATGAATGTGGAACAGCGGCATAACGTTCATGCATTGGTCATCGGCACTGAGCGCAAGCGTCTTGGCAATGTGTGCCGCTGACGCCAGCAGGTTGGCATGCGAAAGGGGAACAATCTTCGGTCGCGACGTTGTCCCGGAAGTGTGCAACACCAGCGCCGTGTCCTCAGGGCCCGGTGGGCGTCCCTTCGCGTGCGCGCCCGCTAACACAAAATCAATTGTGCCAGCCGTTCCACCTTCACTCTCCTCTAACTCGATTACCGGGATTTTGAGTGCGCTGGCGACCTCGCGTGCCGGCGTGTCGAAGCCACTGTGCACAACGAGCGCGGAGGCTTGAAGATCAGAAAGGTAGAACTCAAATTCAGTTTGCTTATAGGCTGGATTAAGCGGCGCGGCCGCGCTCGCACTCGCAACCGCCAAAAAGGCGCCAGCCATCGCCGCGCCGTTGGGTGCCACGATGGCCACGCAATCATCAGCACCGATCCCGATGGCATTGAGCTCGCCGCCAAGCCGCGCGCTCTGCCGGGCAAGGCCTTGATAAGACATCGCCGCTCTGCCTGGTGCCGCGATCGCCGCCCGGGCAGGGCTGTTGCTCTCGAAGAGGGTGGAAAGCACTTTGGTATTGTCAGTCATATCTGGGCACGCTCTTAAGCTCGGTGCTTGCGAGCGTATTCTAAAATAGAGTGCAGCCGCTCGCCGACGCCTGTTCGCAGCTATCCCTGACTAGGGCGTTCGATTCCGAGCGCTTTCATACGGCGGTAGAGCGTGCTGCGCGAAATGCCAAGCTGTTGCGCAGCCGCGCTCATGTTGTACCCGCAACTTACAATCGCCGCCTCCACCGTCTCTTTATTCCGACTCTCTCCCCGCTCAAGCGGAACAAATGGTGGCGCAGGTCTCGGCAGCTCTGCAGCGGCAAGGAAGCCTGAGGGCAAGTCAAGGGGGCTCAATAATGGCCCGTCGGTAAGGATGTAGAGATTCTCAATTAGTGCGTTGAGTTCGCGTACATTACCTGGCCAGGGATGCCGCGCGAGATGAGCCAGCAATTCGTCGGAGGCCTGTTTGCTGCCCAGGCCGTAGGTCGCGGCCAAGTGACGAAGGTGTCGTTCAACCAGCAACGGGATATCACCAGAACGCGCCCGCAATGGTGGAATCAGCAAGGCCAATACGCGCAAACGAAACAGGAGATCGCTGCGGAACCGCCCGGTTTCAACGTCTCGCTCGAGATCGCGGTGAGTCGCGGCAATAATGCGCACCTTCACCGCTCGCTCGGTGTTACCGCCGACGCGAACCACTACTTTGTCCTGGAGCACACGCAATAGGTGCACTTGAACATCCACCGGCAACTCCGCAATCTCATCGAGAAATAGCGTGCCGCCGTCCGCTTCCTCGAATTTACCCCGGCGCCCCTTGTTGGAAGCTCCCGTAAAGGCACCGGCTTCGTAACCCAGCAATTCGCTAGCAGCCAGCTCGCGGGTCAAGGTTCCACAGTTAACGGCGATGAAAGGGCCAGCGGACACCGCCGAGGCGTTATGAATGGCACGCGCGAATAACTCCTTACCGCTGCCGGTTTCGCCATTGAGGAGCACCACCGAATCTGCCCGCGCGATCCGGCCCGCCTTGCGGATGACATTGAGCATGTCTGGATCGCTTGTCACTATCGCCGCAAACGCGAGATCGATGGCTACCGTTGGGAGACGCGCTGCGTTATCAGATGGGAGCGCGGAAGCGTCAACCATGATCACACCGCCCTGCCATCCGAGTTTTGCACCGTGGTGAAAATCAGCCGGGGGTTCGTAGGGCAAAGTGGCTGTGACCCGGGCTGGAATATCCGACGGGAATGCCGGGCCGTCGTCGGTTATTTGCAACGCACTGAAGAAAAAAGCGCCAACTTCGTTAGCAAACTCGTTGCCACGAACGATACGCCCTTTGCGATCGATCAGCAGCGCGCTTGCGCCGTGCCAGCGTCTGGGGACGCTTCGATACCAATTCAATAACTGGACGCTGCGGGCTAATTCCTGGGCATGTAGCGTATGTTCAATTTGATGGGCAGCGGTAACCGCTAAGGCAAGGGTATGGCTATCACTTAGATCGCCGACGCTCGTCACGTCCAACACGCCGATACAGCTACCGTCGCTCAAATCCCGGATTGGTGCCGCGGAACAATCCCAGATCTTGGCGGCGGCCACAAAGTGCTCGACCGAGCGCACCATAGTTGGGCTGCCCGCGACTAGCGCGGTACCGATAGCGTTGGTCCCGCTCGCGCGCTCGCTCCAGTCACGCCCGACGCCGCAATATTGGCGGTTTGTTCCTGTGCAAGAGGGCACAACCTGACATAATGGTAGCAGTAGCATTTTTATGCACGAGGGTGAAAGAACCCAATGAGGATGACTGGAAAAAGCTATTAAGGCTACTATTTTATTTAAATGGGACAAGACATTTAATGTCAGCATTGGAAGGTGAGAAGAAGTTTGGATCCAAGTGGGTGGGTTGATAGCTCATATGCTGTCCATGCCAATTTCAAATTGCACACCGGCATATTGATGACGTTTGGCAAGGGATCGCCTATAAATGTCAGCTCGAAACAAAAATTAAATACGAAGAGTAGTACCAAAGCAGAATTGGTAGGAGCCGATGACGCCATGCCGTTCATTATTTGGATGATAAATTTTCTTGCATCACAGGGTTATGATGTCACACCATCAATATTATTCCAAG
>JBCCEV010000116.1:0-13660 GCA_039030125.1 Pseudomonadota bacterium
AAGAGCCCGAGCGCTTCGACCATGAAGGCCGTTTCTTTCAGGTCAAGGCTGCCTTTAGCCAACCCAAGCCTGTCGATTGCGGATTGCCAATGGTGGTTAGTGCAGGCTCCTCACCAACCGGGCGTGAGTTCGCGCTCACCAAGGCAGACGCTCTGTTCATGGTGGTGCCAGAACTCGACTCTATCGCTGAGAACCTGGCCGGTGTCCGCCTGGCGATGGGGCCCCGGCCCATCAATGTTTACTGTAGCGGTCATATTTTTTGCCGCGCCACGAAACAAGAAACCGAGGACTACTATCACTATCTCATTCATGAAACGGGCGATTGGGCGGCGGGGCGTTTTCTGCTGAAATCCTATGAAGAAATCCATTCAATGCCACGCGAGATCTTGCACAGCGATCCATTTATCGAACGCCTGATGAGCGGCTCGGGGACGCTGCCGGTGGTGGGTGATCCAGATCATGTGGTGGATACCTTCAAGAAGCTTAACGCGGCGGGGATCAGCGGCATGGCGTTCGCGCTGCCGAACTACTTAGAGGATTTCAAAATTATTCGCGAGGAAGTATTGCCGCGCATGGAAGCCGCGGGTCTTCGGGAACCTTGGGTTTAAATCGATCGGAGAAAATTATGCGGCGGCGGATTCTAATTTTGATTGCGATGATGGCTTTGACCGCGTGCGCGCCAGAGGTGGGCAGTGAGAAATGGTGCGAGCAGCTTAAAGATAAGCCCAAGGGCGAGTGGACCAGTAATGAAGCGGGTGACTTCGCGAAATACTGTGTGCTCGGGATCAAACCCGAGTAGTTAGCGGGCTTTGATGTGGCGTGCCGCTGAGCTCGGTTCGCGCCGCAATCGCGCACCCAACATCAATAGAGCCGGGCCAAACAGCCACGCGGCGGCTGGCACAGGCACTGCCACTAATTCGATTTGACCGTCGAAACGGGTTGCGTCGTTGAAAAACGAATTAAAAATGGTCGCGCCTAGCGCGGACCCGTTGGTCCCTACGCCGAAGCGCACGACGGTTTGGTTGTTAGCGATTGGTGTGTAATTGAAATCAAAGTCCACCGTGCTACCCGGCGCGAGCGCAAAGTCGAACTGCAAGAATCCATCAACCGCGACGAACACTTGCACGCCGTTGTTGGTGGCGGACGGCGCAAACGTGTTACCTAAGGTCGAAAAGGAGCCAGAGATCCGCAGTTCCTGACCCTGCAAACCTGAGCTATTCCACTCGCGCGCGCGCATGCTGGTTCCCGAGGCTTCGGAGCTTGGCGCAAAGCCCTCTCGCCAAAACGTGCGGAACGATGAGTAATAGCCTGGCGGATTAGAAATTGAGTCGCGCCAATCGGAATATTCAATTGGGGCACCACCGAACGATCCGCCAGTGGGATTATGGATCCCAATGTAGCGCCATGTGCCGTTACCGGTTGTGTCCGAGTGTCCGTGCTGAGCGGCATCTGCCGCGCTACCCGGTGTGACGATGGAACCGCCAACACCGATCCCGTCGATGCGTGCACTGTCCCAATCATTGAGCGCGTGGGCCAGCACCGTCGCCGCGCTGACGGGGGCGACAACAGCGAGGCTGGAGAGTGTCACTAAACACAAAACGGTGAAGCTGGCGCGGATCATTGGGCTGCTCTCGATTCCAATTAAGCAATATGATCGCACAGAGATAAGGCTTGGTAAGGCCAATGTGAGAACTATGACCGCTTTTTACACCACGCTAGTGAGGTGCTTCATGAGCTGCAGTGTCGTTAGTCTTTGATCAGCGGACCGCTGAACACTTCGCGGCGATTCAGTCGCACGCTAACCAGCTCACCCTCCCGCGGCTCGCCGACGGACAGCGGCTCGCGAAAATACAGCCGCTCGCGCTCACGCTTCTGCTCGGCGGCGTGGAGAATGCAGGTCCCGCGAAAAAACACTTCGACCTCGGCATCTCGATAGTCAGGTTCTAGTTCAAGATGGAGCTCCACATGAGCGCCGCGCTTTTTGTAACACTCGAGTTCCACCTCACCCCGGCCGACGCCTTTGGCAGATGGAAATTTGGCTTCGTAATCCCACAGCCCTCGATCGCCCAAGGCGAATAGCATAGCGAAGGCGGCGAGAACCCAGGCCCAGGTTGGAAGGGCACTAAGAAGGTCAATAATGCTGTTGAAGTCCATGCAATCCATCCTTGCTATAAGCGCGTGTCCAATTGGTCTGGGATTCAAGCGTTAGCGTAGACGCGACAGCATAGAGAAGTGGGCTCAACGGCGCACCATCGGTGGGCCAAGGCGATGATAGAATTCGCAGTGATCGAAGCTGGGTTTATGGTCATTTATTTGCTTCCCTTAAGACACGCGAGAGCGTTTATCGAACGTCTCGGTGCACTCGTCTGCTTGGCGCTCGCCTTCACGGCGGGCGCGAACAGCGATCCGGTGAACATTGCCGTACTGAACGACGGTCCCGTCGAGCGCACCTTCGTCGCCAATGACCTCATCAAAGAAGAAATCGAGGCGGTTCTCGGCAAGGAATTTAGTGCTCAATTTCCGGACCATCTGGTGCGCGATGGTGGCTGGAATATTAATTCCATCCGCGATGCCCTGCGCGCCCTAATGCGCGACCCCGAGGTGGATATTATTCTCACCAGCGGTTTGATCGCGACCCACGTCGCCGCGCATCTCGAGGGACTGAGCAAGCCTGTGATCGGGATCGTTGTGGCCGATAGCGTGCTGCAAGAATTTCCGCGCCAAGGTAACGCCAGCGGCAAGCGTAACTTCGTCTACCTGGCCGACGACCATACGGTCGGCCAGGATCTTGACTTGTTTCATCGTCTAATTGGATTTAAGCAGCTCACCATCGTGCCAGATCGCCTGGTGCTCGACGCGATCCCAGAGCTGCCAACGCTGATCGAGGAAGCGGCCCAGCGCTTGGACGTGACGATCGACGTGGCCATGGCGAGTGATAGTGCCGCCCAAGTGTTGGAGCGCATGCCGCCAGCCACTGAGGCGGTATATCTGCCCCCGCTGTCGCGGTTCAGCGATGTCGAGGTCGCGCGTTTAATGGAGGGGTTGAACGCGCGTGGGATCGCGACCTTCGCACTGACAGGTCAACCGTATATGTCAGCGGGTGCGCTGATGACCGGCTCGGGACGTAACGTCGATTACACACGCGTCGCTCGCCGGATCGCCTTGAATGTCCAATCAATACTGTTGGGCACGGCCGCTGAAGATCTGAAAGTTGATCTGTCGCAAACCCAAAAGCTGGCCATTAATATGGTCACGGCACGGGCGATTGGATACTCGCCGCGCTGGCAAGATCTTGAGGGCAGTATCGTCATTGACGAGGTTAGTGCCGACACCGCCGATGCATTGGATCTCGTGGGTGCGCTTGAATTGGCTCTGGCCAACAATCCCGCCTTGAAGGTGAGCGAATTCAACCCGCTGATCGCCCAGACCAGCGCCGATGCCGCACGCGCTGGGTTGTTGCCGCAAATCAGCACAGGGTTTTCGGCGACCAAGATCGACAGCGATCGCGCTAATCCATTGAGCGCCGCGGAGCGCAGCGGTGAAATTTCGGGTCAGGCGAGCCAATTGGTGTACTCCGAGCGCGTCTGGTCGGGCTACACAGTGGCCAAGTTATTGCGCGAAGCAGAAGATCACGCTTTGAAGGTTGTCGCGCTTGATACCTTGGAGCAAACGGCCATTGCCTATCTCAATTTACTGCAAGCGCAAGCACAAGCGCAGGTTCGGGGTTCGAACGTTTTAGTCACCGAGTCAAACCTTGAACTTGCACAGTCGCGCGAGCGAGTGGGTCAATCGGGTCGTGCGGATGTCCTGCGTTTTCGCAGTGAACTTGCCATTGATCGGCAGAATCTTTATGCGGCATTGGGGGAAGTTGACACCGCGGCGGTCGAACTCAAACGCCTGCTGGGACGTCCGGTGAGCGATGAGGTTAACGTGGGCGATTCCGGGATCCCGCGACTCATCGATTTATTTAGCGAGGCGCGCTACCAGCGTTTGTTCAACAATGAATTGCGGTGGAATTTGTTTCGTGAGTTCCATATCGACCAGGCTCTGGCACACGCGCCGGAGTTACAGCAAATCGACGCGCTCACCGCCGGTGCCGAGCGTCAGTTACTCGCGGCGCGGCGCGCCTACTATGTCCCGGATGTTAATGTAGTTGGGCAAGCAACAACCCGCATTTTGCGCGGTGGCGCGGGATCGGGTTTGAGCGGGACCGGGCTTGATGATGATCAGTGGGCGGTTGGCGTGGAGGCTACCTTGCCACTGTTTCTCGGGGGCGAGCGTCAGGCCGCGAAAGACGAGGCGACCTACACGCTCAGCCAAACGCGCTTTCAACGCACTCAGTTCGAAATCGATATCCAAGCGCGCGTGATGGCGGCGTTGGAGCGCTCGGGCGCCTCGTTTCCGGCGATCAGGTTATCTAAGGAGGCCGCCGTTGCCGCGCGTGATAATTTGGAGCTGGTTACCGACGGCTATTCGGCGGGCGCGGCCACCATTACCGAGCTCAACGATGCGCAAGATGCCGCGCTCACGGCGGAACTTGCCGTCGCCCAAGCGCGCTATCAGTTCATCATTAATTTTGTTGGGGTCCTGCGCGGGATGGCGAGCTTCGACATTCTTCTCGCCCCCGACGGATTGAATGAATGGTATGAAAGTATTAACGCGTTTTTTGAAGCGGCAGGTGTCGGTTCTTCATGATCAATAAAGTTCTAACCTTAATTTCCCTGGTGGTTGTTGTCGGTTGTTCACAGGAAGAGGCGGCCGCGCCCGAGGCACCAATACGCCCGGTTAAATCGATAGTGGTGCAACCAGGAGACATTAGCCAGCGACAAACCTTCTCGGGCTCGGCAAAGGCCGATACCGAGGCCGATATCAGTTTTAAAGTGAGCGGCACATTGCTCAATCGTCCGGTCGATATCGGCGATCGGGTGACCCGGGGCGACTTGCTGGCCGAGCTCGATCGCCGCGATTTCGAGATACAAGTGCGCGAAGCCGATGCGCAGCTAGCCAATGCTAAAGCCGCGTTGCGCAACGCGGAGGCAAACTACGATCGCGTTCGAGATCTTTATGAAAATGATAACGTCGCGCGCAGTGAGCTGGATAACGCGCGGGCGAGCGCGGAATCCGCTGAGGCCCAAGTCAAAATCGCCGAGCAGAGTTTGGCCAACAATCGCCTGCAGCTTTCTTACACGCGTGTGGTCGCGCCGGGCGACTGCGATATCGCCGAAACGTTTTTCAAGGAAAACGAAAACGTCGGCAGCGGGCAGGCGATCGTACGCTTGAACTGTGGCAGTTGCGCGGAAGTTCGGCTGTCCGTCTCGGAGTCTCACATCGGTCATATTCTGGTTAACGACGATGCGGAGGTATCGTTTTCCGCACTTGGCGATCAAACATTTGCCGCCCAAGTCACCGAGGTGGGTGTCGCCATTGCCAGCGAGGCGAATGCTTTTCCGGTGCTTGTTAAATTGAACGAAGGCTGCGATCAGGTACGCCCGGGGATGGTGGCCGACGTGGCATTTCGTTTTGACGTGGTCGGCAGTGCCGACGGGATCCTGATACCGGTGGTGGCCGTGGGTGAAGATCGCTCGGGGCGCTACGTCTATGTGCTCGATCAACAAGATGAAACCTTTTGGCGCGCCGTGCGCCGGCCAGTCACGATCGGGCCGCCGCAGCAAGGTGGCATTGTGATCACCGGCGGTCTGGAATCTGGTGAGCGGGTGGTGACAGCGGGTGTTCGGCGGATCACCGATGGCCAGGTGGTTAGGCTTTTCGGTAGTTGATTGTCCGCATGAGTGCCTACGAACTCATCGACCTCGCGACCGGCGTTAATACGCGCATTGATGTTCAACTGGGGATCTTTGTCACCGTGCACCTGGCGTTGTTCGGCGGCATTATCTACATCGACAGGCCCTTGCGCAGTCTCGAAAAAGTCTTCGCGGTGTTTGTCTATTCAGGCTTTGCGGGAGTGAACTACTTAATGATGGCGCATCAAGCCGCGCTCGCGAATGCCATGTATGGCGAGGCGCTCAAATATCTCAACGATCCGTGCTGCAGTGGCAACCAGGTCTTGATGCTGATCCAAGCGGAAATGGCCGCTGGTCGAGCTAAGTACATGCAACAGATCATCGCCATGCTCCACAGTTTCTTCTACACCGCGGTGGTGCTCTCAATCATTTTTGATCGTGGGATGCGAGCCAAAATCAAACCGGGTACCGCCTAGACTCAATCGTGTTGCCGTGATGAATATTACCCGTATCGCTCTTGAACGAAATCGCGTCACCGTGATCGCACTGCTGGTGGTGATAGGCGCTGGGATCACGACGTATATCGGAATGCCGCGAGCTGAGGATCCGGGATTTATTATCCGCACCGCGGTGGTGACGACCCAATTCCCGGGCGCGAGCCCCGAGCGGGTTGAACAGTTGGTCACCGACAAGCTTGAGAAGGTCATTCAAGAGATCCCCGAGCTTGATTTCGTCAGCAGTACTTCCAAAGCGGGTCTGTCGGTTATTAATGTCAATGTGCGCGAAGAGTTTCGTCGCATGCGCCCGATTTGGGACGACTTGAGGCGCAAGGTAGAATCCGCTCGCGTTGAGCTGCCAACCGATGTGATCGGGCCCACCGTTGACGATGAGTTTGGTGACGTTTTTGGTTTTGTCGTTGGGATCCGGGGCCCGGATTTCAGCTATCGTGAACTCAAAACCATAGCTGATGAAGTGCGCGACGAATTGCTGCTGATCCCTGATGCCGCCAAAGTTGAAATCGCTGGCGCCCAGGACGAGCGGATTTTTGTGGAGTACAACAACGCGCGTTTGGCTGCTATTGGGCTTTCACCCATGCAGCTTAAACAGATCCTTGAAGCACGAAATATCGTGCAGCCGGGTGGCGAGTTACGCCTGACCTACGAGACGGTGGTTTTGGAGCCGAGCGGGAGTTTCAATGAAATTGAGGAACTCAAGCGGGCGGTGATTATTGCGCCCGGGCGTGGCGAGGTCGTCCGACTTGAGGACATCGCCACGGTTTATCGCGGCTATATCGATCCGCCCCGCGCACTCACCCGAGTAAATGGCGAGTCGGCGTTGCTACTTTCCGTATCAATGCGCGATGGTGGTAACAACATCGAATTGGGCACCGATATTCGCGAAGTGACCGACCGCGCCCACGCGATCTATCCGATCGGCGTGGACTTTATTTTTATCCAAGATCAATCGCAGATCGTCGAGAAGAAGATCTCGGAATTCGAAGTTAATCTGCTGCAGGCGATCGGCATCGTCGTCGCAGTCATGATTATCTTCTTGGGACTACGCACGGGATTTATTGTTGCCACACTGATCCCGGTATCGATCATCGCCGCCTTTCCGATCATGAACTCCATCGGCATTGGTCTTGATCAGATGTCACTGGCGTCACTGATCATCGCCTTGGGCATGCTGGTGGACAATGCAATTGTGATGTCTGAGTCGATCATGGTGCGCATGCAAAACGGTGAGGAATCCCGCGCTGCAGCGATCGCCTCGGCAAAAGAATTGCGGGTGCCGTTGTTGACGTCGTCACTCACGACGTCCGCCGCCTTCCTGCCGATTTTCCTCTCCGAATCAAATACCGGTGAATACACGGCTTCGCTGTTCAAGGTGGTGACTATCACCTTGTTGAGCTCCTGGGTGCTCGCGCTAACGCTCGTGCCATTGATGTGCGTCATGTTCATGCGCGTAAAAAGACGCACGGAAGATGCCGCCGACGGCTTTATCTATCGTGCTTATCGCGGCGTACTGAAAAAGATATTGCGCCATCCGTGGTTTTTTCTTGCCGGTGTGGGCTGCGTTTTCTATGGCGCGATCGCGGCGATGGCCTTGATCCCGAATATTTTCTTTCCGCCAAATGATCGTGCGACTTTCACCATGGAAGTGGAGCTACCGGTCGGTACGCCGCTGAAGCGGACCGAAGCGGTGGTCCTGGAAATTGAAAATTACATGGCAGCCAATCACCTCGCTCGTGAAGGACAAGCAGGTATCGAAGATTGGGCATCGTTTATTGGCAAGGGCGCGCCGCGTTTCAACCTTACCTACAACCCGAATCCAGCCAACTCTAACTACTCTATTGGATTGGTTAATGTCACCAATACTGATGCCATGCTGCATACGATTATTCCGGCCCTGCGCGAGTTTGTTTTCGAGAATTTTCCTGACGCGGAAGCAACCATTCGCCCGCTCGAATTGGGCGCCCCCGCCTGGCCGCCGGTTGCAATTCGAGTATCCGGCCGTGAGACCGACCGGTTGTTTGATTTAGTTGACGATATCAAGGCCAGGTTGCGCGAAACTCCGGGTGCAATTCAGATCACCGACAATTGGGGTACGCGAACGAAGAAAGCGGCGATCCGCATCGATGACACGCGCGCGCGGCTCGCCGGGGTGACCCATCAGGATATTGCGTTGTCCCTGCAAACCTATTTCTCCGGGATCGATACCACCGATTATCGCGAGGATGACAAACTCATTCCGATCACCTTGCGATCCGACTCCGCTATCAATGCCGGTAATGAGCCGGTCGGGTCGATCAATGTCTATGTGCAGTCGACCGGCCAATCGGTACCTTTCAATCAAGTTGCAGACGTTGATTTGGTCTTCCAACCTGCCACCATCGAGCGCCGCAACCGGCTGCGCACCGTGACGATTGAAGCATTGCTGCAGCCGGGCTATACCTCGTCCGCCGTGTTGGCCGCCATCGATCCGTGGCTTAAGGACTATAGCGCGGACTGGTCTTTCGGATACGGTTGGGAATACGGTGGCGAGGCTGAGACATCAGGTAAAGCGAATACCGCTATCGCGGCAAAGCTACCGATCGCTGCGTTGATCATCGTTTTACTACTGGTCGCGCAATTCAACTCGCTGCGCCGGCCGGCGATTATTCTGCTGACCATTCCGCTGTCATTGGTGGGCGTCACCGCAGGCTTGCTGATCGCGAATTCCTATTTCGGTTTTATGACCTTGCTCGGCATCATTTCGTTAGCCGGGATCGTGATTAACAATGCCATCGTGTTGATCGATCGGATCGACTCGAACATTACAGAACGCGGGATGGCAGCCGCCGAATCGATCTTGGTCGCCGCACAACAACGATTGCGTCCAATCTTGCTCACCACCGCAACGACGATTGGTGGCATGTTGCCGTTATGGCTCGGTGGCGGCCCGATGTGGGAGCCGATGGCCATCTCGATTATTTTTGGACTCGCGTTTGCAACGGTGCTAACACTTGGTGTGGTGCCGGTGCTCTACACCCTATTTTTCAGAGTGCGGCACGCCTAGCAGGGCGCGTGGCGCTTTAGGTCTGATGGAGGCCTTCCTTAGGCAAAGGAATGCTCGGGTTCTCGATGCCCTTGGCGCGTGCCTGCGCCCATTCGATGCACCATTTTGAACAGTAGAGACCTTCTTGCGCTTCGATCTGTGCAATTTGACCTTCTCCGTACAGGAGAACCCCGCAGTTGTCGCACTTCACATAGCGTTCGATGTAGTAGCCGTTGTCGGAAAAGCGCATATCGATGCCTTCGTTGGGACACGTAGTGTTTGCCCGCAAAAGTGTACGCCACGCGAGGCGTTGCGCAAGCCCTCGCGGCCCTTGCCCGCGCGCGCGTTAGCCGATTAACATCAAGTACGCGGGGATATGCGGAGGAGCGAGCTTTGGCCGGTTACCTGGTAGGCGTCGATGTTGGCGGCACGTTTACTGACTTCGTCTCTTATAACGGCGAAACCCGCAAGATTGAGGTTTGGAAAAACTTATCCACTCCCTCTGATCCCAACGATGGGATCCTCAAAGGCCTGGGTCGCTTTGAAGACCCCGCATCGATAAGAAACATCCGCTTAGGCACAACGATCGCGACCAATGCAATCCTAGAGCGCAAAGGCGCAGTGGTCGCCTACGTCACGACTGACGGCTTTCGCGATGTGCCTTTTATTCAGCGCGGCAATCGGCGCGGTCACTACGACATCACCTGGGTTAAAGCGAAGCCGCTGGTTAAGCGTCGCCATTCCTATGAAGTGAACGAGCGTGTCATGGCCGACGGTAGCGTGAGTGAACCGCTGGACGAGGCGGGGGTGCGCGAAATCGCCGCCGCCATCAAGGCTGAACCCGAGATCGAAGCGGTGGCGGTGAATTTACTCTTTTCTTATGTCACGCCCGATCATGAACAACGCGTGCGCGAGATCTTCGCCGAGGAAATCCCCGATCTGCCAGTATCAATTTCTTACGACGTGCTCCCAAAGTGGAAAGAATACGAGCGCGCGTCAACCACCATTGCCGATGCTTATGTAAAACCGATCGTAAGCTCCCATGTGAACCGTTTGCGCGAGCGGATAGCCAACGCCGGGATCACGGAGCAAATCGTGATCATCAAATCCAATGGCGGTGAGATGACCTTGGAAGCGGCCGCGCGATCGCCCATCCAAATGACGGTATCTGGCCCCACCGGTGGTGTCATCGCGGGTCGTCAGATCGCGAGCCTGGTCGATATTAAGGATTTGGTGACCCTCGATATGGGCGGTACTTCAACTGACTGCGCGGCCATTGTTGGGGGCCGCGAGAATTTCACGACCGATTTTGATATTGAGTTTGGCTTACCGATCCAGATCCCCATGATCGATATTCGCACCATCGGTGCCGGGGGTGGTTCGATTGGTTGGATTGATAAAGGGGGGATGCTGAGGGTCGGTCCTGAAAGTGCCGGTGCTATGCCCGGTCCCGCCTGTTATGGGCGCGGTGGCGAACGGGCGACGGTCACCGATGCCAACGTTGTGCTTGGACGCATCAATCCAGAGAACTTTTTAGGCGGCGATATGGGGCTAGATGTTGAAGCTGCCCATGCGGCGATGGCGCAATTGGCGGATGCCTTGGGCCGCAGCAAAGACGAAACCGCTTTGGCGATCATTCAGATCGCCAATAACAACATGGTCGGCGCGCTACGCACCGTGTTGGTTGAGCGGGGATTGGACCCGCGTGACTTTACGCTTTGTGGCTTCGGTGGTGCTGGTCCTTTGCATGTTGCCGATCTCATGGTTGAGGCTGGGATCCCAAGCGGTCTGGTGCCAAATTATCCGGGGCAATTTTCAGCGTTTGGCTTCATCATGACCGACGCGCGGGTGGACGCCCAACGCACCATTCAACTCACTTCAAATAATTTCGATCTCGATCGCGCCAATCAAGCACTCACTTTGTTAGTGGAGTCCGGGATCTCAGATCTGAACAAACAGGGTTATACCGAGCGATTGCAAGTGACGCGCTCGGTCGAACTTCGTTACGCCGGTCAGAACTACGAGCTCGAGGTCCCGATCGCTACAGAATCGCTCGATGCGGCGGGCGCGAAAGCGGTCTGGCAGAGCTTTCACGATCTCCATCAAGCGCGCTTTGGTTTCAACATTCCTGGCGAAGTGATCGAAGTGATCACGTTGAAGGCCACGGTGGTTTCGCTCGCCGAGAAGCCCGAGCTGCCCGAAATCGAGACCGGGGGCGAGACGCCGGAGCCGGTGAGCGTTCGGCGGGTGGTGTTCGAGGACGGCGAGCACGAAACACCGATCTACGATCGCTCAACATTAACCAGCGGCCAAACGATTGCTGGGCCAGCGGTTGTCGAAGAACCGGTTTCGGTCACGGTGTTGCGGCCCGAGCAACGCATGACCATCGATCCATGGGGTAATCTTCTGATCGGCGAAATCGCCGGGGGAGCCTAGTTATGTCTGATCAATCACAAGTCGACATGGTGACCATGAGCATCATCGATTCCACCATGACCGCGGTGTGCCGTGAGATGGGGATCGTTTTGATGAAGACGTCTTACTCGACAATCTTCAACGAGGCGCTGGACTTCACTTGTGTGTTGGCGAACCGCGATGGTGAGTTGATTGCCCAAGCCGAGTTTTGTCCATCGATGATCGGTGGGGTGCCCTTGCTGGTGCGCTCGTGCGTGCAGGAGATCCCGGTGGATGAGCTAGAACCCGGAGATGTGATTGTCCACAACGATCCTTATCGCGGTGGTCTGCATAGTCCCGAACACACGTTGATCAAACCCATTTTCGTCGATGGTGACCTGATGGGTTTTGCCATGACCATTGGTCATTTGGTTGAGATTGGCGGCATGGTGCCCGGGGCATTCGCTGGGGAGGCGACCGAGATTTTTCACGAAGGGATCCGCGTACCGCCAGTAAAAATTAAGAAAGCCGGTAAGGATGTTGAAGAGGTTTGGAAGCTGCTGCTCGCTAACGTTCGTACCCCCCGTTACAACTACGGCGATCTGCGCGCTTTGATCGCGGGAGTGGATGTTGGCGAGCGCCGTTTGACTGACGTGATCCGCAAGTACGGCAAGGCGGTTTTTGAAAAGAACGTTGCCGATCTGCTGGATTATTCAGAAAGCCGCATGCGGGCCGAGCTTGAGGCGATCCCCGACGGGAAGTATAGCTTTGAGGACCATGTTGAAGACGATGGTATCGAAAATCGGTCGTACAAAATCGCCGTCAACGTCCATATTCAAGGGGACGAGGCCGTGATCGACTACACCGGAACGTCCCCGCAAGCGAAGGGGCCGGTGAACGCGACTCTAGGGGTGTCTTACTCGGCAGCTTACAACGGCATATTGCACGCCACTGATCCGTCGATCCCTAAGAACTCCGGCTGTTTTAGGCCGCTTAGGATCGTGTCGCCGCCGGGCACGCTGTTGAATGTTGACTACCCGGCGCCGGAGGTGGGTGGCAATACCGAGACGCACTGCAAGATCGCCGGCGCGGTGATCGGCGCGTTAACGGGTGTGTTGCCCGATCGCACCATGGCGGCTGAAGGCGCGACGCACACCAATTTCGTGTTCGGCGGGCAAGACTCCGATTCTGGTGAAGCATTTGTTTGCTACGCCATTGAGTTGTCCGGCTGGGGGGGTCGCAGCTTTGCCGATGGCAACAGCGCGACCGACTCCATTAACGGAAACTGCCGTGTGATCCCCGTCGAAGTGTTCGAAACCCGCTTCCCGATGCAATGTGAATCTTACAAATTGGTGCCCGACTCTGGTGGCGCGGGCAAGTTTCGCGGCGGGCTCAGCACACAACGTACTTTGAAAAGTTTAAAAGTCGATATCACCGGCTCGCAAATGTCTGATCGTCATCACAATGCGGCTTGGGGGATCCACGGAGGTGGTGAAGGCGGTCTGGCCGGCACTTGGTTCAAAGCCGCTAGCGGGTCCGATTGGCTCACTATCGATAAAGCATTCGGTAAGGTGAGTCAAAGCAAATGGAGCAATGTCACCATCGGACCTGGCGATTCCATTCGCTTTCAAACTCCCGGCGGGGGAGGCTGGGGAGATCCGAAGGAGCGCGACCGCGAGTCGCTGGAAGAAGACGTTAGAGAAGGATTCGTCTCGCCAAAAATCGCGCGCGATGTCTATGGTGTCAGCGTGGAGGCTGAATAGGAGCCCCGGCAATGGGGGAGCAACTGAAAGCCGATTATCTCGTGGTCGGCGCTGGCGCCATGGGCATGGCTTTCACCGATGTGCTGTTAACGGAGTCTGATGCGACCGTTGTTCTCGTTGACCGCTATCACGCCCCCGGAGGGCATTGGAATACGGCTTACCCTTTTGTGCGCCTTCATCAGCCTTCAGCGTTTTACGGTGTGAATTCCAAGCAACTGGGAAATA
>JBCCEV010000117.1:0-13658 GCA_039030125.1 Pseudomonadota bacterium
CGTTGCATCGCTGCCCTCGCTCTCATCGCGCGCGAGCTTACGCATGAACATCGCCAGCAGGCCCCAGGACAATCCGCCTAGCGCCGCAACGACCGCGCCCAGCACGGGGCGTGGCGCGGTCGCCGATGCTTCACCGGGCGAGACCAAGAGCAGCCCCATACCGCCCATCACAATCGCGAGATAGACGAAATCCTTTTTTTCGAAACGTTCGTCGAGGAGCCAGGGGCTCAATAAAATGACGTAAATCGGCGAGGTGTAATGAAGAAAGATGCCGGTTGCCGCGGTCGTCATTTTTTGAGCACTAATGAAGCAAATCGCGGTGGCTGCATGAGCGAGAGCTGCCGGCAGTATGAATGTCCCCCAGGATTTGCGATTGGGTCGGCACAGCAGGAGCAAAAATGGTGCACAAAAAAGGCCCCGCCAGCCAACGATTTCCCAAGCACTAAAGGAGGTGGCTTTGATGACCGCCGCGCCGGTGGAAATCAGAAAAGCGCAGGCGACGATTTGTCCGTAAGCGCGGGCGGCGGGATTTGGCTGGGCCACAGAATTAAAGGGTGGTTGAGTTTGGGGTGTAGAGTCTACAATGCCACGTCTTATCGCCACACACCGCTAGCCGGTTTAAGCCCAAGGAGTGTCTCATGAGTGTTACGCCCGAAACGCTGAAACAGCGCGACATCGACAGCATCATTCATCCCTATACCCATCTCTCGAAGCATTTGGAGACCGGGCCTCTGGTTTTCACCCGTGCCGAGGGCCCCTATATCTGGGATGACAAGGGCAACAAATACATTGAGGCGTTGGCGGGCCTTTGGTGTACGGCGCTGGGCTACGGCAACGAAGAACTATGCCAGACCGCCTATGATCAAATGAAAGAGCTGTCTTACGCACCTATTTTTGCCGGCAAAACGCATGAAGTCGGCATCGAGTTGGCGGAAAAACTGAAATCCCTGATGCCTTTCGATGGCGGCAAAGTGTTCTACGGCAACTCAGGTTCGGATGCTAACGACACGCAGATCAAATTACTTTGGTATTACAACAACGCGCGCGGCAAGCCTGAAAAGAAAAAAATGATCGGGCGGGTCAAGGGCTACCACGGCATCACCATGGCGGCCGGAAGCCTCACCGGGATCCTGCCTTCGCACACAGGGTTTGATCTACCCCTAGACGGTGGTCGCTTTTTGCATACCGATACGCCGCATCATTACCGCTACGCGGAAGACGGTGAGTCGGAAGAAGATTTCGCGACTCGGTTGGCTAACAATCTTGAGCAGCTAATCCTCAAGGAAGGTCCTGAGACCGTAGCCGGGTTCATTGCTGAACCGATCATGGCGGCCGGTGGCGTGATCGTTCCGCCGCGCACTTATTTTCAGAAGATCCAATCAGTGCTCGAAAAATATGACGTGATGTACGTCGATGATGAAGTGGTCTGCGGTTTTGGCCGCACCGGTAATCCCTTTGGCTATGACACGTTCGAATTGCAACCAGATACGGTCACGATGGCAAAGGCCCTAACTTCCGCTTATCAGCCGTTGAGTGCGGTGGTGATCAAAGATGACATGTTCAAGACCATGGTCGATGCCGCTGATGAAATGGGTGTCTTCGGCCACGGTTATACCTACAGCGGCCATCCGGTGGCCTGCGCGGTCGGATTGAAAACGCTCGAAATCTATGAGCGCGATGAAATATTCGATAAAGCGGCGGCATTGACCCCGCATTTCCAACAGCGTTTACGTTCTTTTGCCGATCATCCAATGGTGGGCGAAGTCCGCGGCGCTGGATTGCTCGGCGCCATTGAGTTTGTCGCCAATAAGGAAACCAAGGCACTCTTTGACCCGCCGGGCACGGTGGGTGCGCACTGTGTTCAGCAATGCCATGCCAACGGACTCGTTATCCGGCCTTTGGGCGACACCATGGGATTTTGTCCGCCGTTAATTGTTACCCCAGAACAGATCGATGAGATCTTCGACAAATTCGAGAAATCGCTCGACGCGACCACGCAGTGGGCGATGGCAGAAGGTCTTCTCAAAACGTAGGGAAGTCGATGTCCGAGAGCGGTTTCATCTCGGTCGGAGCAACCAAGCTCGAAACACTTCGTTGCGAGGGTGGGCGCGCCGCCCCGACCTTGGTATTACTGCACGAAGGGCTCGGTTGCTGCGCCATGTGGCGCCAATTTCCAGAGCAGTTGGCCGAGGCTACCGGCCTTGATGTTTTTGCTTACTCACGTGCGGGTTATGGGGCTTCCTCGCCGATAAACTTACCGCGGGCGTTGGATTACCACACGCGCGAGGCCCTCGATATTTTACCGCAGGTGCTTGAGGGTGCCGCGATCGGTGATTGCATTCTGGTAGGTCACAGTGACGGCGCCTCAATCGCCATCGTTTATCAAGGCGAAAAGGCGGATCCGAGGGTGCGGGGTTTAGTCCTCATGGCGCCGCACGTCATGACCGAGAAGAAGAGCGTGCTAACGATTACCGAGGCGGGCGATATCTTTCGCGGGACGAATTTGCGCGAGCGGCTTGCGCGCTACCATGGCGATAACGTGGACGGTGCATTTTGGGGTTGGCGTGACGCCTGGGTGGATCCGATGTTCCGGCGCTGGAGTATTGAGCAACACTTGGGGTCGATTAAGGTTCCGGTGCTAACGATCCGCGGCGACGACGATCAATATTCGACCGCCCAGCACGTGCTGCGTATCAACGCGAAGGTTTCCGGGCCGGTGAAACACGTCGGATTACCCTGCCAGCACTCGCCGCCGACCGAGGCGACCGATGACTGTGTTGCGGCGATCGCTGACTACATCCGCGAACGAGGGTTGTTGAACTAAATCTATCTCTACTCGATCGTGATCGTGATCTTCTCGGACATCACCGGTGGGGCGTGTGGAATATGCAGGTGGTCGCCGAAGATTAGCTGCAGCGTGTGTTCGCCCGCGGGTAGTGCCAGTTCTGCTTCCGTTTGCCCCTGACCAAAATGTTTGAGCTGCTCGGAACTACCGAGCGGGGCGGTTAAATCTGGGAGTTCTTCGGTGTCGATCAGCAAGTGATGGTGTCCGGTTCCTGGAACAGCGATCCCGGCTGGCGCGATGCCCATTCCTGATAGTCCGAATCTGACTTTAAACGGCGAGCTCAAAGCCTCACCGGCGGTCGGCGAAATAATATAGACAGTGGCACCGGGACTGGAATCGGTAGCCAATGCCGTCGGTGATAGCGGTAGCAAGCAAATGATGATCGGCACTATGAAGATCTTGGCAAACATACTTTTTTAAACCGGTTATTGATTGTGAATGACGACGATGCTTCTCATTACAAAACGATTGTGCGGTGCGTTTCAAGACAGTCCATCAAAATGCCGACCGCTTC
The DNA here is from genome assembly GCA_039030125.1 of Pseudomonadota bacterium. Taxonomy (GTDB): domain Bacteria; phylum Pseudomonadota; class Gammaproteobacteria; genus JBCCEV01. The sequence continues at coordinate 3,360 of JBCCEV010000117.1, forward strand.
GCTCGCGAACCCTGTGGCGAAATGGGAGTTTGAGCGCGCCGTGATGGTGCGTGAGTTACGGCACAAGGGATTTTGATCCGCACCGGCGATGCGGGCAGCGCGAAGATCATGTGAATTTTGCACCGTTTTGAACCGCGATCAGCGACACGGCGATCGTCTAATGCAATTGACCTAAAGGGTTGCCGATTGGTTGGTCCTGTGCGGTTTGCACGATCTCGCCGAGATGTTCGCTCGTCAGCGTGCGAAGGAAGGCAGTAATGGCTTGTTGTTCCTGAGCTGAAAGATTGAGCGGTTCGATGAGCGGGTCCAGCAACTCATTCGGTACTCCGCCTTGGTTGTAAAACGCGACCACTTCGTCCAACGTTGCCAGCGATCCGTCGTGCATATAGGGAAAAGTGACATCGATATTTCGCAATGTGGGGGTACGAAATTTCCATCGATCCGCGGGGTCTTCGGTCACCTCATAGCGCCCCAGATCGTTTGGAGGGGGCTCACTCGCTTCGGCGACGGCCGCGAGGTTGTACTCAATCGTGGTTCCGGGTGCTATCTCGACGCTTCGATCGCCATCGATTCGTCCCATCGAGCGGCGATAGCCAATGCCGGTGTTATGCAATTGCTGATCGGTGAACAAAGCATCGCCGCCGGTCACGGTATGGCAGGCGTTGCAGCGCCCTTTACCTGTGAAGATCTCGAATCCCGAGCGCTCTTGCGCATTGAGCGCGGTGCTGTCCTGGCCAAAATACCAGCGATCGAAACGGCTTCCTCCCGCAATTAAGCTTCGCTGATAGGCGGCGAGCGCCTGTCCAAGGTTCTGCATGTTAGCGCCCGTTCCGTACAGTGCCTTGAAAGACTCGGCGTAGCCGCGATCGCGCATGATTTTGTTGATCACGTATCCCACTGATGGATTGGCCATTTCGTTGTGCGCGAGTAGCGGTGACCAAACTTGCTGCTCCAAGCGGTCTTCCCGGCTGTCGTGGAACAGAGTCTCCAAGAAACCAATGTTAAGTAGGGTCGGAGCATTGCGTTTAACCGTACGGCCTTCGACGCCGACGGCTGTGGCAAGCTCTTGGCTGGTAAAACCTTGCGCTGGAATATGGCACATTGCGCAGGAAATGGTGTCGTTGTGCGATAGCCGCCGGTCAAAAAATAGGCGTTTGCCCAAGGTGATTTCTTCGTCACTCGCTTGCGCAACGTTTGATTTCGGCAAACCTAAATCAGCTTCAATAGCCGCGCCCGCTGGATTTGTTATGGCTGAGCGGCTTTCGGAACCGAAGCTCTCGCTGGCTAGTTGCAGCGTTTCGATGTCATTAGCGAGGGTATCGGCATGCAGAAAAGCGGTTGAGTAAATGTTGCGAATACTAAGTTCAGGGTCGATTAGAAATACGCGTAGGATGTGAGAGAACGCGTGCCCTTGGGATTCTTGCACCGACTGTTGATAGGCACTCAAGGTCGCGGGTAAGGCACTCGCTTCGGGGGCTGTTGCGAACTGCCAGCGCACCCCGGGTGGGCGGAAAGACTCAGCGTATTTTGCCAGCGCTTGGGGGGTGTCGCGTTCAACATCGAAACTGTAGCTAATTAGCTGGAAGCGGTTTTTGAGGGCCGGTTTCGCCGCGAGTCGCCGGGCGACCTGGCCCATGACAAAGCTTGCTAGCGGGCAACCGTTAACGTCGTCGCATTGGGTATAGATGAAAGCTAAGACGGTGATTTTTCCAGCCAGCGCTTGGTGAAGCGTCGAGAGTTTCCGCTGCTCAGTGAGCAGCGGCCCATCGCCGGCAGTACCCAGGTGCGGCAAAGAGTAAGAGCCGACCGCCGGTGGCTCGTAGGCGAGCGCCTGGTAACCGGGCGCCACAATTTTGGCGATTTCATTCTTAGTGCCGTGGGCGCAGGCAGCCCCAGCCAAAGAAAAGATAAAAAAACCGAGCACGCACCGGCGCGCTCGGTTCCCTATTGGGTGGCGCAACGGACGGGCGTTAGCGAGGTAAGTCCGCCACGTTTTCATTGCTCGGTGCGGTCAGCAGGTCCTGCGCGTAGAGCGCGTTGGCACCAAATCGCATCTGGTGGGGCAGGCCCAATTTCTCGGCGATGAAATCGATCGCAAATTGTTCCTTCAAATCTTCTCCATCCCAGGCGTACGCTTTGAAGTATTGCAGGTTGCCGGGGCTTCCCTCTTTTTTGTCCCAGTTGCCCAGTAACGAGGAGGTGTAGTAGACGCGTTTACCGTCCCAACTCTGCGAGAGCATGTTGATCTGGTCGCCAATTTTTTTGGTGTAGATCTCTTTGGCTGCAAACGGGTCCGAGACGTCGAAGACTCGGGTCATGCCGTCGTTCCAGGTGTTCACCCACAGCAGACTGTCATCGGCGGAGATGGAGATATCGACCGGAAGTGGGATCTTGCTGGCATCACCGATGTCAGCGACAGCCGTCGCCTGCCATTCGCCGTTATCGTCTTCGTAGATCAACCAGATCTTTGAAGTGAGGGCAGTCGTTGTGAAACAGTAGTTGTTTTGCGAACCCCAAGCGCAACGAACCTCAAGTGGCGCCCCCGGCACGTCCAGGATTTTCTCGGGCTTGCGTGCATGAAGATCCCAAATCACGGCGGTGTTGCCGAATTGTTTCATGGCCTCGGCATCAGCCATCATCTTGCCGAGGTCCATCATGTAGTTGTTCCAGCCTGTGAACGAGGAGGTCACCAGTACATTGCGACGGGGCAGCGCGCGGACGTCGTAACCGAAGCCATCAGCGAATTGACCGGACTTCTCGGCGCCGTTCAATGCGCCTTCTTTAGGCATCCAATACGTATCCACGTAGTCACCCGCGTTGGTGTACTCCACCATGCCCGTAACGCCGCCGTGGTCTTCGTGATTCGACAAGCCAGTGACTAGCATTCGGCCCGGCATCGCGTAACTCGTGTGCGGACCAACCACACCACCGCTTTTCGCCACAAAATCTTCAATGGTCTTGTGCAGCGTTGGCTTCGATGGATCGGAGTGCACGTCGAAGATGAAAATCTTGTTGGTATCGAGTCCGGACGCCCAAAGATAGCGACGGTCGTCCGTCAAGCCCGAGTGGTGGGCTTCGTTACGACCACCAACGGAGAGGCTGTTGATGATCTTCCCGTAATGTTCGGAGCCGGGATTGACGTCAATGGTAACCAGCTTGTCTTGTTCATCGCCAAGGCCTTCTTGACCCAGGGTCCAGACATAGACGTAATCTTCCTGGCCGACGATTTTCGCCATGTAAGGCGACATGCAGGTTTCATCAGCGTGGGTGAAAGAGGAGACGAATAGGGCTAAGGCAGGTAACCAGGCGACCTTGAATCGAAATTTCATCGCGCTTCTCCAAGCTTTGGAGAGTGTATTTTAGAGCCCAAGCGCGCCACGTCTACTGATTTTGCCCTACACCTCCTTCGGGAACGGTTCCCAGGCCAAAATCAGTTTCGGCATAAGCGTGAGGGCTGCGAGCAGCGCCACGATCATGGCTATTGCAGTTAATACGCCGAATAAAATCGTCGGGATAAAGTTACTCAACACCAGGATTGAAAAACCGACGGTAATGGTCAACGTGGTGTAGAAGGCCGCCTTGGCGATGTTCGCGTGGCAGTAATGCATCGTCTTGATAGGGTCTTTGAGGCGTGGGTATTCGGCCTTGTAGCGGTATAGATAGTGAATGCAATCGTCGACCGCGATCCCAATCGTAATGGCCGCGATCGTGATGGTCATCACATCGAGCGGGATCCCAGCGAGGCCCATGAAACCGAGGATCGACGTCGCTGCCAGGATATTGGGGATCACGCCGACCGCGGCAACCTTCAGGGAGCGGAACAAAATCGCGAGCATGATCATGATCCCTAACATCACGACGCCGAGCGTCATGATTTGCGAGCGGAACAAGCTTTGCAGCACGTTGTTATAGAGAACGAGCAAACCAGCAAGCTCATATTCGTCTTCCTGCAAACCGATCTTCTCCGTTAAATCTCGATCGATTTCTTCCAACAGGACTTTGCGGCGCAGATCGGGGAGGGTGTCGTAAATCCTTACCGAAACGCGAGCCTGGTTGTCGCGCGGATTAACATACGGGTCGATCATGGCTGAGCGCACGGCGGCCGGGATCCGCTTGTAAATGATATTGAGTTCGAACGCATTAAAAGCGCGGCCGTTGATCTCCTCGGCGATCCGCAAGGTCGAAGCCAGGGAGAGGACTTTGCCGATTTCATCACGATTGTCTAGGTAGTCATGCACGGCTTGGATGCGATCAATCTTCTCAGTGGTGAACCAGGAGTCATCTGATTGCGTTTCAATCGCGCCGAACAAGGCCGCCAGATCGCTTTCGACGTCGGCTTCACCCTCAGTGCGCTCGGGGAACTTCAGAACAATCTCCAGAGGCGTGGTGCCACCAAGCTTTTCATCAATCAGTTTTAAGCCCTGGTAGATCTCGGTGTCATCTTTGAAATAGGAGACGAAACTGTTTTCAACATCAAGCCGAGTTGTGCCATAGCTCCCAACGATAGCGGCAAGCACCGCAACGACAAGCACCAGCTTGCCGTAACGCTCGGTGAAGCGCCCGAGCACGGCCGTGAATGTATAGCTGTCTGTCTCCGGACGTTTCAGCGGTTTTTTGCCCGTTAGCGCTAACAAGGATGGGAACAAGGTGAACGATGTGACGAAAACCGTTGCCAGCCCCATGGTCATCATCCAGCCGAAATCGATGACCGGTTTGATCTCGCTGACGACCAGTGAGCTGAAAGCGGCGATGGTCGTGAGTGCGGTATAGAAGCAGGGCGCGGCCATATGCCTGACCGTAAGCTGAATCAACTCCTTGTGGCTGGCATCTGGGTGATCACGAAACAGTTCGCGGTAGCGCACGATGAGATGGATATTCATCGACATCGTGATGATTAGCATAAGGGCAACGAAGTTGGAGGAAATAATGGTGACTTTCCAGCCGACCAGGCCCAACACGCCCAGCATGAAGGTGCCCGCATAAACACAACTGGCGAGCGGCAACAATACCCAGCGGGCCTCACGAAATATCACCGATAGCATGAGGACCAGAAAAACGAACACCCCGATCCCAAAATTGATCAAATCATTGCCGATGAAGGTCACCATGTCATCGGCGATCATTGGTACACCGCCTAAGTAGTAGCGATTCGCGCCCTGGTAGCGCGCCATCACGGCTCTCAAACCCGCTACCGTTTCGCGCGCGGCTTGGTCGGCAAGTCGTTTGAATTTTTCGTATTCGGGAAGAATCGACGTGAGTTCTGCTTGCGCCTGAGGATTGAGTCCCTCGGTGGCACGCAGATAGCGCAGCTCGTCCCGTCGTTTGCGGAGGTCTTCGAGTTCCGGGTAGGGCTTCAAGAAAATTTGAATTGCCGTGACTTTGCCGTCCGCGCTCGCCACCAAATCTTGATACACCGGGCTTTGAGTGAGCTCCCGCCGCGCTTTTTCAAGGTTCACGTCGTCAGAACGCAAGGTTCGAAAGTTAGTCGCGACATCCGCGAGGCTGCCCTCGACATTCAGAACCAAGGGCACGTCGAGCAGGGAATTAATATTCTCGACGTGCGGGAGTTCCGCAATCTCATCGCGGAAAGCGCCGATTTCCTCAAGCGTCTCAGGCGCTAAGAAATCTGCTTCGGGGACCACGGCAACGAACAAAAATTCTCGTGTCTTATAACGCTCCGCGAGCTGGCGGAACTTGCGTAAATCGTTGTCGTTTTCGAGCAGTAACGCATCCGAGGAGGCATCGAGCTGGAATTTTGGGAGGCCACTTGCTGTGAACGCCAGCACGCCTGCAAGTATCAGCAATACCAGGTAGGGATGGGCGAGCACCGTGCTTGCGTAGATGGTGTCGAGTAGCTTTTTCATCGGCTTCTTATTTTGTGCTCTTCACCGAGTGGGGCCTGGCGCAAGAGCCAATACGGCATAATCATAACCCGTTACTATGGTCGTCACTAACCGTTTGCGCTGGCTCGCCCTGGGGCGCCATCCGTCGCTCATCTTGAATTTGGAGGACGCCATGTCCGTGACCGTCGAGAATATATTCAAAGTATTCGGTGAGCTCGAGGGAGTGGCGGCGAAAGAGACCTTGCCCCGTTTTCGAACCGGCACCGTGGCCGACAATAAAGCCGGCGATAACAATTACGACCCCGTGACCGAAGCAGATCGGGCGGCCGAGCGCGAAATACGTGCCTTAATCGATGAACGATTTCCAGAGCACGGTCAAATCGGCGAGGAGTATCCAGCCAAACATACCGATAGTCCTTATTCCTGGGTGATCGATCCGATCGACGGTACGCGTTCCTACATTAGCGGGATGCCAACCTGGGGTACCCTCATCGGCCTCACCGAAGCTGGTGTGCCGCGCTATGGGATGATGAGCCAACCGTATGTCGGGGAAACCTTCCTCGGTGGCGATGGGGTTGCCGTTCACCGTCGCGGCGGTGATGAACACCACCTTCACGTGCGGCGATGTGAAAAGCTGCAAGACGCTTGTCTATTCACCACAACCCCTGAAATGTTCGCGCTGGGCCGAGAGCTTGAAGCCTTCGAGTCACTGGCCAAGGAAACGCGGCTCGTGCGCTTTGGTGCCGATTGTTACGCCTATTGCTTGTTGGCTGCGGGGCATGTGGATTTGGTGGTGGAGGCGGGCTTGGGATTTCACGACATCGCGCCGCTCGCTCCCATCATCGAGTCGGCCGGTGGTGTAGTGAGTGATTGGCGAGGCAAACCGATCCGTGCCGGCGGTCAGGCGCTCGCCGCAGGAGACGCCGAGGTGCATCGCGCCGCGTTGGAATTCCTAAAGCCCGGCGCGAGTTGAACTTCTGCTCCGTACGCTTTATCGCCGGGCGTTGAGCGCGTTGCCCGAGTTTTTTGGGTGGGCATTTTGTGCTTTTGGGTTTTTCGCCGCTCGCTCCCTTGGGACCACGACGTACCCCTTCGGTGATGAGACGCGAATTCGAATCATTGAGGGCGCAATAACTCAATGCCGCGGCAAGCTTCCGATGATGGGGGTTCCTTAAAGTAAATTCGATTCGGCTCAAGCTCGGCGCGGCCGGGTCGATACGTTTCGCATGCAGGCATCTCGTAGTCCGTTTTCCCTTGGCGCTTTGTTGCTGTTTGTTCTGTCGCTGGGCGTTGCTAACGCGCAAATGCCAGCCATGAGTTTTGATGCCGTTTTGAAAACCCTTGAGATCGCTGGCCCCGGCCACCGTACGATGTTCGCGGCCGCGGCCGCGCGCGTGGTACGCGAGGAATTTGTTGCAGTTCGTGATCGCCAGGCGCGTGATATCACTACCGACGCTTCATGGCTTGGCGCTATGGACGACTACATTCAATCCCTAGCGGAGATCGAACGCTTAGCGCAGTTCGGTGAGCCCGTGATCATCCTCGACGAGGTGCCGGCTGTACGGGTCGTCGTGGGCGATCAGCAATTCGCGATCAGCGGTCCGCAGCCTGGCCAGCAGGCTGTCATCGAACGATCGGTCGTTCGGGCGTTCTGTCAAACGAACGGATGTGGCGATCCGCCACTCGAATCCTTGGCTGGGTTGCCGCTCAGAGTCGCGATTGCTGAGACTGGCGATGCCACCGAGCACCCCAATCAAAACGGTGATGGATTGAGCTGCTCGACCGAACTCCGCCACCGCACCTTATTCGTTAAGGCGTGCGCGGCACTGCTTGCCGATTTGCGGGCCGTGTCGAAATTGCTCGTCACGCAACGCGCCGTTTCCTGGCAGGATAAAATGCACTCTCCCGGACGTTTATTGCTGAAACGAGAATCCGGCGATGTGTGGCGATTGACGGTAGATGAACAGCCTTACGGCGACGCGTTTACGCCATTAATGATGGGTGGCGCGCCAGAAATTTTCGAAGCCGCACAAGGCTGGCTCAAAGCGCGGCTGCGTGGCACCTATGAGGAGCACGTTCTGAGCATCCCACCGCGGCTGGTCTATCGGGCCTACCGCGCGCCCTGATCGCTTGTGTCGCCGGTCGCGACGCGCCTAGCGTTGCTCAAATCCCTGGTATCCGCCCTCGGCTTCGGCCAGGCATTTCTGGCGATAATTTCCCACCCCGCCAATATAGGACAACAAGCGCCGAGGTTTGCCGTCGATGTTGGAACCCATGTACCAAGAGTGGGTTTTGGTTACGATAGTCGCGTCAGCCGTTTCGTCGTGGTGTTGCACCCAGGCCTCTTCGAACTCTTTGGTGGCTTCGGCAATGTTGACCCCGTTTTTCTTCATGTGATCGATGAAACCCGATATCCATTCGGTTTGCTGCTGCAGGCAGGTTGTCATGTTGCACAGCGCGGCGGACGGCGCGAGCGGCGCGCCGGTGGTAAACAAATTCGGATAGCCATGCACTGCAAGGCCCATCGCGGTGCGAATTTCTTGATTCCATTCATCGGTCAGGGAGCGGCCGTCGCGGCCATGAATATTCATCCGCGTTAAGGCCCCCGAGCCGGCGTCAAAGCCCGTTGCCATGATGATGATATCGAATTCGTATTCCGTGCCATCAGTGAGCTTGAGCCCGGCAGACGTCACTTCTGCGATGGGATTGTCTTTGACGCTCACGGCGTCGACGTTGTCGCGCAGATAAACTTCCAGGTAGTTGTTTTCCAGCGGCACCCGGTGCGTGCCGAATCCATAATCAGCGGGGATCAGCATGTCGCAAAGCGCAGGGTCTTTGAGGCGCTTGCGCATCTTTTCTCTAACGAATTCGGAAACCTCTTCGTTGATTGCCTCATCAAAAAATATTTCAACGAACGATGCGAGCCACAACCGGAGTGAGCCGTGATCCCACATCTTCTCAAGCACTTCGCGGCGTTGCTCCGGGGTTTGGTCGGTCCAATTGCCATTGTTGTGTTCAAAATTGAAACCGCTGAACGTTTGCGGCAGATAATCGCGCAGCCATTCGAAATTATCTTTGTAGGCTTGAATGTCGGCTTCGGAATATTTCGGGTTGTCCATGGCGTTGACGTATTGCGGTGTGCGCACGAACACCGTCAAGTGATCGACTTCGGAAGCAATCGATTGAATAACCTGAATCCCAGTGGCGCCAATGCCGATCACGCCAACCCGCTTACCGGCAAGCTCTACGCCGGCCTTGGGCCACCGCGAAGTATGGAAGATCTGACCATTGAAGTTTTCTTGGCCTTTAAACAGCGATTCCAGCGGCGCGGACAACATCCCCGTGCAGCTAATAAGGTACTGCGCGTCGATGGTTTGCCCGCTATCGGTGCGCAAGGTCCAGCGGCCACTTTGTTCGTTATAGTCCGCGCGCGTAATGGTGGTTGAAAATTGGTAATCCTTGCGCAGATCAAGCTTGTCGGTAACGTAGTGCAGCCAGCGTTCGATTTCCGGTTGTCCCGGGAAACGTTCGCTCCAGCTCCAGCCCTTGTAAAGTTCTTCGGAGAACAGGTATTGGTAAATGAAGCCCTCGGAGTCAAAACGCGCCCCCGGGTAGCGATTCCAATACCATGTCCCGCCGACATCGGTGGCGGTGTCGAAGCCTTTGACGTTCAGGCCTTGCTGGCGAAGCTGGTAAACCTGATAGAGCCCAGCGACACCGGCTCCAATTACGGCAGCGTCAAGAGTTAGGTCGGCGTTGGCCATATTCATTCCCTCAGAGATCAGCGTGCTTGCGGCCGCTTATTGTAATTCGATTCTTGCCAAATCGTAGATCCGAAAATCGGTACGCGAGACGTACCTCCGGTGTTTATTTAACATGGTTGGGCGCCGCCTACGTGGCCGTTAATCCACAACCCCCAGCAGGAGCGACTGACTGATGAAAATGGGCATTATGCAGGGCGCCGACCGCACGCCTGCCACGATTGAGGACATTAGCGCGATGGCGGTACGCGCCGAAGCGGCTGGATTCGACAGTTTATGGATGGCTCATATCCGCGCCTTGGATGCGATTTCCGCGCTCACGGTGGCGGGGACGGCGACCCAGCGTATCGAGCTGGGTACTGCGGTGACCCCGATTTATCCGCGCCATCCAATGGCGTTGGTGCAACAAGCGCTTACCGCGGCCCAGGCCTGCGCGGGCCGCTTCACCCTGGGTATCGGGCTCTCCCATAAGGTCGTGGTCGAAGGGATGCTGGGCTTGTCCTATGACAAACCGGCGCGCTACATGCGCGATTACCTGGGCGCCATGTTGCCGCTATTGCACGGTGAGGTGACGAACTATCAAGGCGAACTTTTCACGATCAATGGCCTGCAAATCGATATGCCAGGCGTGGCGCCACCGTCGGTGATCATCGCTGCCCTGGGGCCGGTGATGCTGAAAATGACCGGCCGTCTGA
>JBCCEV010000118.1:0-13648 GCA_039030125.1 Pseudomonadota bacterium
AAACGCCAAAAAGATGCTTGCCGATGCCAAAGCACTGGAGCAAGCGGGTGCCGATTTCTTACTACTGGAGTGCGTGCCGATGTCGCTCGCCAAACAGATCACTGAAGCCTCAGCAGTGCCGGTGATCGGCATTGGCGCTGGGCCCGATACGGACGGGCAAATACTGGTGCTCTATGACATCCTCGATATCGCCCCGGGTAAGCGCACGCGATTTTCCAAGAACTACATCGAAAAAGCGGCGTCTATCGAAGGCGCGGTATCGATGTACGTCGATGAAGTGAAATCACGGTCGTTTCCAACGGCTGAATACGCGTTCGAATAAAATCCACTGATGGAACCAGCGCTGCAAAGCCTCGTTCAAGCGTTATCGTTGGAACAGCTTGAGGAAAATCTGTTCCGCGGTGCGATCAGTGATACCCATGTTCAGCGGGTATATGGCGGCAAGGTTTTGGGCGAGGCCATCGAGGCCGCCCAGCGGACAGTCGAAGACAGGGCCGTCCACTCCATTCACGCCTACTTTCTGCGCGAGGCGCTTTCCGAGAAACCGGTGATCTACGAGGTTGATCGTTCGCGCGATGGCCGTAGTTTCGCCGCGCGGCGCGTAGTCGCTATTCAATCCGGACGGCCAATTTTCACCTTGCAAGCGTCATTTCATCTTGAAGAACCCGGGATCGAGTTTCAGGAGCCTGCCCCCGCCGTCCCAGAGCCGAACACGCTGGAACCCATTAACTTTGAATCCATTAATCTTGCCGAAGCGACGCCACGCATGCAGCGCATTGCCAACATTGCCGCGCCTTTCGAGATCCGTCCCATTGATAGCTACCTGGGCGACACTGGGCCGGTACCGCCGCTGCGTCGGATCTGGGTGAAAACGACCGATTCTCTACCCGAAGACCGAGACATTCATCGCGCAATCCTCGCTTATTTCTCCGACTACGGATTAATTTCGACGCTGCTCATGCCGCACGGCTTGAAAGTCACCTCGGGCAACCTCTTCATGGCGAGCCTCGATCACGCGATGTGGTTTCACCGCCCGTTCAAAATGGACGACTGGCTGCTTTACGTCTGCGAAGGGGTCACCTCGGCGGGGGCTAGGGGTCTTGCGAAGGGCAGTTTTTATGATGAAAACGGGGAGTTAGTCGTGTCGGTCGCGCAAGAAGGTTTGATGCGGGTGATGGAGCATAAATAAGGGCGCACTTAATCTTGTGGGGCGAGAACGAACGAAACGTGGATCTGTTGGGCGTAGGTCCAATCAAGCAGGGAACGAAAAAGTGCGTCCTCATTTTGCGCGTCGTCACCAGCGACGACTTCATAACGGGGATTACGGGCTAACAGCGGGCCGAAACGAACGACCGGAAAAAATCACCCATACAGTGTGCTTACTACGCCTTGCTTGAAAGAGACCGTCTGACTGCACTTCAATCCGACCAGTAGGCTCCGCTTCGAATTTGCGGCGCCAAACGCCAAGGTTGTTGCCCATTTTGCTCTCGCTTGAAGAATACTAACCGGGTCATAGCAAGCGCATGCATTACGCCTAACTTGCTTGTTGCAAACAAGTAACTAATGCGGGAGGATCGCGTCTCATGAGCGAAGCCCCGCCTGATACCCCTTCAAGCGATCGCCGCACGCAGGCTGAACGCACCGCATTGTCCGATGAACGCATGCTTGATGCCGCCGTCGATTTAATTGTGAACGACGGACCCACCGGCATGACCCTAAAAGCGGTTGGCGAGAAAGCGGGTTACAGCCGCGGCCTCGCCAGCTACCGTTTTGGCAATAAAGCCGGGTTGTTTGCTTTTGTGGTGCGCTCGATTGGCGAGAAATGGCTCACTGAACTGCGCAGCGCGGTCGAAACCCGTTGCGGGCTCGAAGCCATCGCCGCGGCGCTTGATGCGCACTATCAGTTCATCACGCGTGGCGATCACGACATTCTCGCGTTCTATACCTTGTGGTTTGATTCCATCGGACCTGATCCTGAACTGAAACAGGTGATCGCTAATATTCACGAGCGTCGCCGTCGCGACGTGGCCGATTGGATCGGGACCGCTCAACAACTCGGTGATCTCGACAACGAGATCGATCCTGACGATGCCGCCAATCAATTTTGTGCGGCCATCATCGGCATCGTTTACCAGTGGTTGGTAACGCCTGAAGATTTGAATTCGATCAGAGATTTGCACGATGCGCTCAAGCAGCAGATGCAACAACTATTACATCCCAACCCCACGGCCACGCCGAAGCTTGCTTCGGTTGGTGCTTAAGAGAGAGCAGTTATGAGTAGTAGCGCTGAAGACCTCAAAAACAGTCCTGAAACCTCCACGCAAAGCACACCTTTGCGTTTTGTGACCGCAGCGTCCTTGTTTGATGGCCATGATGCCGCCATCAACGTTATGCGCCGCCTTATTCAAGGTAAAGGCACCGAGGTGATCCACTTAGGGCATAACCGTGCGGTTGCCGATGTGGTTAAAGCCGCGATCCAGGAAGACGCGGACGGGATCGCGGTCAGCTCGTATCAAGGTGGCCACACTGAGTACTTCCGCTACATGGTGGATATGTTGCGCGATGCCGGGGCCGGGCATATTCGCGTCTTTGGCGGTGGTGGCGGCACGATCACGCCCGAGGAAATTCGCGAACTCGAAGACTATGGTGTTGAGCGCATTTATCACCCCAATGACGGCATGAAGCTGGGGCTGGAAGGGATGATCAATGATCTCGTGCAGCGCACGGAGGTTGGGCGCCAAGCGACCGACGCACCAGAGACGGCCAAGCTCGAAGATCACCTCTCAATTGCAAACATGCTCTCAGCGCTCGAAGACGGCACGATTAGCGAGCAACGCATGGAAACGTTGCGCAAACAATGGCAGATAGCGGCTGCTCAAGTGCCCGTGATTGGCATCACCGGCACCGGCGGTGCGGGCAAGAGTAGCGTCACTGACGAAATCCTCTCGCGCTTCGTGCAATACCTGCCAGAGAAATACATTGCCGTATTGGCGGTCGATCCCACCCGTCGCCGCACCGGTGGCGCGCTGCTGGGTGACCGTATTCGGATGAACACGCTGCGCCACGACAATCTGTACATGCGCTCGATGGCCACCCGCCGTCAGCACGCCTCAACGAGCGCCATGTTGGCCGACGCTGTGTTGTTTCTGAAATCAGTCGGCTTCGATCTGGTCATTGTTGAAACCGCGGGTATTGGCCAAAGCGATTCCGAAATCGTCGACTTGGTCGATTTCCCCATGTACGTCATGACCAGTGAATACGGGGCACCCAGCCAGCTTGAGAAAATCGACATGCTCGATTTTGCTGAAGTCATCGTGCTCAACAAGTACGACAAACGGGGGGCTGAAGATGCGCTCCGCGACATCCGTAAACAGTGGAAACGCAATCGCCTCGAATTCGAGACGAAAGACGAAGACATTCCGGTTTACCCGACCATTGCGAGCCAATTCAACGATCCGGGTCTCACCTGGATGTTTAAGAACCTCTGCGATCGAATGGTCGGGAAGCTCGCTCTCGAAGGCGACTCTTGGACGCCTGCACCCGACACTTCGCTTAAGGAGCCCCGCGCGACCACGCTTATTCCTGGTGCGCGCACACGCTATCTGGCTGAAATCGCCGAGCAAGGCCGCTCCATCAACCGCTCGATTGAAGACAAAGCGGACTGCGCCAATCGCGCCCAGCACCATTACGTCACCTTGCAAGAGTTAGAAGACTCGTCCTTGCCTGCGGCTTTGGAGCCATATCCCGCCGAAGCGCTTACCAGTGGCGATGACAAGACCTTGATGACTCTGCGGCAACGCTACAACGCAGCAATCGATGACATCGGCAGCGAAGGTCGGCAACTGCTCGTTGAATGGCCGGCCCGCTTGAAAGGGATCACCGACGAAAAATTCAGTTATGAAGTGCGCGGTAAAGCCATCGAAGGTGATAACTACCGCGAAACCTTAAGCCATCAGCGCGTGCCTAAAATAGCGCCGCCAAAATTTGATGGCTGGGGCGATCAACTCCGTTTTTTAATGAAAGAAAACTTACCCGGTGGGTATCCTTACACCGGTGGTGTATTTCCCTATCGTCGTGCTGGCGAAGACCCAACTCGCATGTTTGCCGGTGAGGGTACGCCCGAGCGCACTAACCGGCGTTTCCATTATGTCGCCGAAGGCCAGCCTGCGGCGCGGCTTTCCACGGCCTTCGATTCGGTCACGCTCTATGGGGAAGATCCGCATGAGCGCCCCGATATCTACGGCAAGATCGGTAATTCAGGGGTCTCTATCGCCTCGGTGGACGACGCTAAGAAGCTCTATTCCGGTTTCGATCTCTGCGACCCCAAGACCTCCGTCTCCATGACCATTAATGGCCCCGCGCCGATTGTCTTGGCTTTCTTTATGAATGCGGCGATCGATCAACAGATCGAGAAGCATCTCAAGGAAAACGGTCAGTGGGAGGAGGCTGAGAAGACGATCGCCAAGTACTTCGAAGGCAAGCGGCGCCCCACTTACGAAGGCGAGTTGCCGCCCACCAACGACGGCTTGGGTTTGGGTTTGCTGGGTATTCCTGGCAGCGAGGTGGTCGATGCCGAGACTTACGAGAAGATTAAGGCGCAGACCTTAAGTTCCGTTCGCGGCACGGTGCAGGCGGATATCTTGAAAGAAGATCAAGCCCAGAATACGTGTATTTTCTCAACCGAGTTCGCCATGAAGGTGATGGGCGATGTGCAACAGTATTTCGTTGATCACAACGTGCGGAATTTCTACAGCGTTTCAATCAGCGGTTATCACATCGCCGAAGCCGGCGCGAATCCGATTTCGCAGCTCGCGTTCACGCTTTCCAATGGCTTCACTATCGTTGAGTACTACTTGGCGCGTGGCATGAAGATCGACGACTTTGCGCCGAACCTGAGTTTCTTTTTCTCTAACGGCATGGACCCCGAGTACTCGGTGATCGGCCGCGTGGCGCGCCGGATCTGGGCCCGTGCCATGCGCGATCGTTACGGCGCGAGCGAGCGTAGCCAGAAGCTCAAATATCACATTCAAACCTCAGGCCGTTCGCTACACGCCCAAGAGATCAGCTTCAACGATATCCGCACCACGCTGCAGGCGCTCTACGCGCTGTTCGATAGCTGCAACTCGCTGCACACCAACGCTTACGATGAAGCGATCACCACGCCCACCGAGGAATCAGTGCGCCGCGCGGTGGCCATTCAACTAATTATCAATCGTGAAATGGGACTTAACTTTTGCGAGAACCCCTGGCAAGGATCGTTTGTTATCAATGAACTTACGGATTTAGTTGAAGAGGCGATCTACCAAGAGTTTGAGCGTATTTCCGAGCGCGGTGGCGTGCTGGGCGCAATGGACACCATGTACCAACGTGGCAAGATCCAAGACGAAAGCCTGTACTACGAAAGCAAGAAACACGACGGATCGCTGCCACTCATTGGCGTGAACACGTTTTTGCCCAAGGACGGCCACGGCGAGCAAATTGATGAGCTCGAATTGATGCGCTCAACGGAAGAAGAGAAGCAAATGCAAATCACTAACGTCAGGAACTTTCAGTCGCTGCGTGAACAAGCACAGCAACAACAGCTCGGTGAGCTCCAGAACGTGGCGCGTGCTCGCGACAATGTCTTTGGACAGTTGATGGACGTCGTCAAATACGCGTCCCTAGGGCAGGTTTCCGGCGCCTTATATGAAGTCGGCGGCGAGTATCGCCGTAACGTTTAAATTGCCCGGTGAATTTCGAGGACGCGATAGGTAATCGGCATCCGCGCGCCGAGGAGAGCGCGCGGATTGTCTCGCTCGTGCCGAGTTTGACCGAATTAGTGATCGACTTGGAGCTCGACGAGCAGTTGGTTGGGCGAACAGGCTTTTGCATTCATCCGCGCACGGTCGTAAAAAAAATCGCCAAGGTCGGTGGCACGAAGGATGTGAACTTCGATGCTTTGAAAGCGCTTGCGCCGACCCATGTGCTGGTCAACATAGACGAGAATACGCGCGAAACCTACGAGAGCCTGCAAAAGTTTGTGCCGCACGTGATTGTTACCCATCCCGAGACCCCACAAGACAATACCGCGCTTTATGCCTTGGTCGGCGGCATTTTTAATCGCGAGGCCCAGGCGCGCCGTTTGGCAGGCGCCTTCGAGCGGGCGCTCCAGCGGCTTAAGGCGCTGCCAGAGGTTGAACCTCGTAAAGTGCTTTACTTGATTTGGCGCGATCCGTGGATGACTGTAACGCCTGAAACCTACATTGCGCGCATGCTGAAATTGATTAATTGGGAAACGGTCCCGAGCTCAGCGGATGCGCGCTACCCGGAAATCGACTTAGCCGAGCAGGCGAGTGCCAGCGACTTAATTCTGTTGTCGAGCGAACCCTATCCATTTCGGGATAAGCATCTAGATGAAGTCCGTGCCTTGAGTAACGGCGTGCACACCATGATCGTCGATGGTGAAATGTTATCTTGGTACGGCTCTCGCGCGATCCCTGGATTGCAGTACCTCGCCACGCTGGCAACCGACGAACGGGGCTCCTTGCATTGAGCGCCGGTACAGGACCCGGTGTGGTCGATTCACCGTGCATTAGCATCTGCACAATCGATGAGAAAACCGAGATTTGCACGGGGTGCTTTCGAACGCTCGATGAAATCGGCGAATGGTTGTTTATGACCAACGATAAAAGACGCGAGGTGGTTGCTAAAGCAGAAGCGCGCCGTCTCGCGGAAGAATCAAATTTAACTTAAACATGAGGGGACAGGGGATGAGTTACGAAACTTTAACTTATGAATTCGCCGACGGCGTCGGCACAATAACCTTAGATCGTCCAGATGCGGCGAACAGCTTAAACGCCAAAATGGGCGAGGAATTACTGGAGGTCGCGACCCACTGCGATTCGGACCCGTCGGTGCGAGCGGTGATCCTGACCGGCAAAGGCAAGATGTTCTGCGCCGGCGGCGATCTCAAAAGCTTTGTTGCGCAGGGCGATAAAATGGGTGAGCACATGCGTTATCTCACCACGGGATTGCATGCCGCCGTATCGCGCTTTGCGCGCATGAACGCGCCACTCATCGTTGCCGTGAACGGCACCGCCGCGGGCGCTGGCTTTAGTTTGTCCATCATCGGTGATCTCATTTACGCGGGCGAATCCGCGAAGTTCACTGAGGCATACACCCGGATCGGCGTTTCACCCGATGGCAGTAGTTCGTACTTCTTGCCCCGGTTGGTGGGGCCGTTGATGGCGAAGCGTCTAATTCTGCTGAATGACCTCCTTACCGCCGAACAGGCGAAGGACATGGGCCTCGTCGTCGACGTCTTTCCAGACGATGAGCTCATGGCCAAGGTTACTGCGATCGCCAAAGAATTTGCGCAGGGGCCTACCAAGGCCTTTGGTGAGGCAAAACGCCTGGTCGTTGACTCTTTGAGCAACACACTTGAGACGCAAATGGAAATGGAGACGCGCGCGATCGCGGGACTCGCCACCTATACGCACGATGCGAAGGAAGGCATGACCGCGTTTACTGAAAAGCGTAAACCCAACTTCAAAGGCGAGTAGGGCAATCGTGCGAGCAGTAGTGTTAAAGGAAATTGGCGCGCCTGAAAATCTGATCGTCGAAGATGTACCGATCCCAGAGCCCCAGCCGGGCGAAGTGCGGGTGGCGTTAAAATCGGCCGCCTTGAATCGGCGTGACGTCTGGATCACCGTCGGCGCCTACGGGCGAATAACGCTGCCCAGCATTGGCGGATCAGACGGCGCGGGCGTGATCGAAGCGGTCGGCGCCGGTGTGGAGCCGGCGATGATCGGGCGCGAAGTGGTGATCTATCCTGCGCGGGATTGGGGTGATGATCCGCGCTGCGGCGGCAAGAACTTTCGAGTCCTTGGCATGCCGGATCAAGGCACCTTTGCTGACTACATCTGTGTGCCCGCGAGCGACGTGGAAGATAAGCCAGGGCATTTGAGCTGGGACGAGGCCGCGGCAATTCCATTGGCTGGCATGACCGCCTGGCGAGCAACGGTGACTCACGGCGAAGTCAAAGCTGGCGACAAAGTGCTGGTCACCGGGATCGGGGGTGGCTGCGCGACCTATGCGATGACCTGGGCGCTCGGTCATGGTGCTGAGGTGTACGTCACCTCAAGTTCGCAAGAGAAAATCGACGGCGCGCTAGCGCGCGGCGCGTCGGGCGGCGTGAACTACCGGGAAGACGGCTGGAACAAAGCGTTAAAGGAAATGTCGGGCGGTATCGATTTGATTATCGATAGCGCGGGCGGCAGCGGGCTTAACCAAACCCTTGATACCTTAAAAAACGGTGGGCGTTATGTATTCTTTGGTGCGACTTTGGGAGACGCTGACACCGGTTTGAGCATGGCGAAGTTGTTCTTCAAGCAGATCCGGATCCAAGGGACGACGATGGGGCGCCCAGAAGAATTTAGAGACATGCTCGCCTTCGTCCGCGAACACAAAGTTACCCCGGTGGTTGACCAGGTCGTCGACATCGAAGACGCTGTGGCCGCGCATCGGCGCCTGCTGGACAGCGCCCAAACTGGCAATATCGTCTTGCATATCGCCGACTGAGGATCAATGGAATGAGGATGCCGTCGATCCTTGCAGGGCGGCTCCTTGCGTGGGCCTTGTTGATTGGTTTAATGCCGACCCTTCAAGCGAGGGAAGGTGTTTTGAAGTTTCGTGAACGGGACATTGATGCCCTTTCGATTCTGAGTACCCACCCATTTGACGGTGCGCGATGGACCGCCTCACTTCGCCACGGCAAAGTCCTGGCACTGGGATATTTCGGCGATGTCCAGCACGCCGCCGTGATTGAATTGCCGCCGCAGCGAGGCGCGGTGCTGAGCACCGCCGACGCAAAACCCGTCGGTCAGCATGACTGGCTAAGTTCGCTCACCCACAACTGGCAGATCCGCGACAGTGATGGCGCCTATTTTCTACGCGCCGATAGCCAGCACAACGAACAGTTCAATATCTTTTCGATCGATCCCAATAGCGGGGCGGTTACGCAGCGTACTTTCGCCCATAGCGTCATCGCGTTTAGTTTGAACACCACCGGTACCAAGATCGCGTACGTCGAGCGTCTCGGTCCTGAAGGTGCACCCACCCGGCTCCGGCTGCTTGAGATGGTAAGCGGCGAAGACCGGATACTGTTAGAAGATAACCAGCATCATCCGTTCTCGTGGGGTTACATCAGCTGGCAGCCTGGAGAACAAGGCCTTGTGCTCACTTGTTTGGTTAATGGCGAACGCCGGCGTGGCAATCTAACTTATGTGCCGCTGGACAATCCTGGCGAGGCGCGCTTGTTACTTGATCAAAATATCCGCCGGACCTTCCCGCGTGCACTGGGTAGCTGGGTTTCCGCAAGCGAAGTCCTCGCGGTAAGCGGGGAGGGGACGGCACGCAATGCCTATCGCCTGAACGTCGAGAGCGGCGCGTGGATACCGGTTACGGATCTAAAGAGCAATTTGAGTTTTGCCCAGGTTATAAACAATAACGGTGGTTGGTCGCTGTTGGCGCTGGCTAGCGATCCGCTTGGCACCCGCGGGTACCTCTACGAACTTGATGGCAGCTTCAACAAGCGCCAACTTTTTAGCGTGCGTGAGTTTCTGGCTGTCCTGGACGTCTATGACAACCGTCTTTTAGTGCGCCATTCCAATCCGCAGTTGCCTTTCGCGATCAGCGAAATGACCTTGACAGATCAGGCGCCGCAACTGGTTCCACGCGTTGTAATGCCGCCAGGTTCCCGCGAACGTTACCGCCAGTGCCGTTCACGCGCGGTCACTTTCGATACCTTCGACGACATCAGGCTCGAAATCGGTGGCAAATCTCTCCGGGGCCAACTTCATGGATTTCTTTATGAGCCGTTGAAGCCACCCACTGAAGCGCGCCATCGCGTTGCGTTAGTGCAGGCGTTTTATGGTGGCGATAACCGATTCAATTTCAATTATCAGATCTACTGCGCGGCCGGAATTTCGGTCTTTAGCCCCGCGCCACGCGGTACCCCTTATCTCTCATCGGCGTTCGAGCGCGCAAACGATGGCGATTTCGGTGGCGCGGAGATCACTGATGTCGCTTATGCGAGCGATGCCTTAAGGCGTTTGAGTTCAATGGCAGTGGGGCAAATCGGGCTGTTTGGCCACAGTCATGGAGGCTACGCGACTCTGCGTGCGTTGACGGCCAATCTCGGTCAGCCCCGCTGGGGTTTTGGGATCAGTAACTCCGGGTTCAGCGACATCTACGAACAATATTCCCACAGCAATATCAAGCAATGGATTGTTAAGGAAGCGGGTGATCCCCAAGACCCGCAGGTGTTGGCGCGTTGGCGCGCCCGCTCGCCGCGGTTTCATTTGGACCGACTCAAGGTTCCGGTGTTGCTAGTCCATGGGGATCGTGACCGCAGAGTTCCCTACTCACAAAGCAAGTTGCTTTTCGAGCTGTTGCGTGGGCACGGTAAGCGGGCTGAACTGCTGACCCTGGAGGGCGCCGGTCATGGTTATACAAGGACACGCGATCGGCTGCGCGCCCTGCAGGCAACGCTAGACTTTATTGACCGTCACGCGAGCCCTACTGGGTCGTAATGCTTGACCCCATCGATTTTTGTTTATCCGCGCTGCCTGCCGGTGGTGGTATTTCAATGCCACGTTGCGCCGCTGGTCTTGCTGCGATTGCCGCTATCCAGCGCTCTAGATGTTCGAGCCCGTCAGTTGGGATCCGCGCCCAGCGATGGCTTTTGACCCACGACCAATTGGCAATATCAGCAATGCTGTAATCGCCGGCCAGGTATTCCGCTTCCCCAAGACGAGTATTTAAAACCTCGTAAAGCCGCCGGGTTTCGTTGTGATAGCGCTCACGCGCGGGCGGGACATCTTCAGGGAAGTACCGTTCGAAAACGACCGCCTGACCCTGCATCGGCCCAATCCCGCCCATTTGGAACATGAGCCACTGAATCGTCGCCATGCGACCTTTCAAATCACTGGCCATCAGTTTGCCGGTCTTTTCGGCCAAGTGGATCATGATCGCGCCAGACTCAAAAATCGTTAGATCGTCATCGCGATCGACGATCACCGGGATCCGCCCGTTCGGGTTCATCGCCAAGAACTCAGGGGTATGTTGTTCGCCTTTGGATAAATCAACGGCATGCATTTGATAAGGAAGGCCAAGCTCTTCGAGCGTGATTGTGGCCTTCCAGCCGTTCGGGGTGGCCGACGTATATAAATCAATCATAGTACGCCACAGTATACTCACATTGCCCAAGTCCCCCGCCCAACAAGGAACTCACATGTATCGGATTATCGGTATTGAATCGTCACCCTATGCCGTGAAAGTTCGCGCGGTGATGCGCTATCGGCGGCTACCGTATATCTGGGAATCTCGCATGCCGCAGTTTTTCGAAGAAACGAAAAACGTGAAGCCACTGATTATGCCGGTCGTGCAATTTCCGAACGGCGACTACCGCACCGACAGCACGCCCATCGTGCTGGAGCTCGAAACGGCACACCCGGGCGACCGTTCCATTCTGCCCAGTCACCCCGGCCTCGCGTTTCTGTGTTTGCTCATCGAAGACTTGGCCGACGAATGGCTAACCAAGAGTCTTTTCTACCGACGCTTTAGCGATGATGAAAATGCGCAATACGGGGCGGGCTGGGTGATGGATGATGCGCATCCGCAAGCCGCCGCCGAAGAATTGACGGCGCTCATCAATGATTTTATCTCACGCCAACGGGGTCGCATGCCTATCGTGGGCTGCATGAAAGAGAATGAGGGCGCTCTATTCGACACCCATTATCGGGTCCTGCAAGCGTTGGAATCGTTCGCATCCACCAACCAATTTCTTTTTGGGACACGGCCGTCGTTAGCGGATTTCGCGCTCTACGGACAACTGTCAACCTTGAACACCGATCCCGCCGGACTTGCGATAGTACGCCGCGAAGCGCCCCGTACCGAGCGCTGGGTCAAAAAGCTCGATGATGCCTCCGGCATTGAAGGTGAGTGGCATGAGATAGGCAACCTGCCGGGGGCTGTTGAAGAGTTGCTAAGCTTAGCTGGCGAATACTATTTGCCATTCCTCAATGCGAACACGCAAGCTTTGGAAGCGGGCAGCGAAACGCTTAAAGTCGAACTTGGCGGTCAAAGTTTCACGCAACCCGTCTATCGTTACCAATATAAGTGCTGGGATTTTCTGAACAAGCAATACCAAGGACTCGAGACGCAAGCTAAAGAGCTTATCGAACCGATCCTGGAACGTAGTGCCTGTCTGCAACACCTTAGAAGTTGAGCGCTGCCTGCACCCCCTCGTCAACGCTGTAACCTTCGTGCGCCAGCAACCAACGCTTGCGCGCCATGCCGCCACCGTATCCGGTCAAACTCCCATCAGCGCCAATCACGCGATGGCAAGGCACGACGATCGCGATCGGATTCTTGCCGTTCGCCATACCCACCGCGCGTGACGCGTTGGCATTGCCAAGCGCCTTGGCCAATTCGCCGTAGCTCCAAACAGAACCGGTGGGAATCTCCCTGAGCTTTTTCCACACGCGCTCCTGAAAGGCGCTGCCGCAACTACTGGTGGCGAGGCTATCGATTGCGTTAAGTTCGCCGGCAAAGTATTGCTTCATTGCGTCGGTCGCGCCGCCAGGGTTAGCCCGCGGTTCTAATGTCACCTCACCGTATTGGCGCCGCAATAGCATCCACATGCGCTCCTCGTATTCATCGAAGTCCAATGCTCGAAGTCGCGCACCATCGGACACAATTAAAATTTCTCCGATCGGAGAGGACAGGCGATCATGAAAGAAAGTGGTCATCTTGCTACCTCAGGTTTAGCCGCCACTCAAGGACAGCCAACAATAAATCGCGCCATAGGCTCGCCACGGGCGCCATGTTTCTGTCCTTGCTTCGACATCTTTAACTTTAGTCAGACCCAGCGCTTTTTTGATTCCAAGATCGGCGGCGGGCAGCGCGTCTGGCCATCCCAGGCCGCGCATCGCCACGTAGGCGGCCGTCCAGTCACCGATCCCCGGGATACTGGTTAAAAGGGCCCGAACAATTTCCGGATCGGCTCCCGGCACCAAGCGGAGTTCTTCGCTGGCGACCCGGGTTGCCGCAAGCTTAATCGAGCTTGCCCGTTTCCCGGGCATGCCGAGTTGAGCGATGCTCCCAACTCGGGCTCGCGCAAGACGATCAGCCGTCGGGTTCGTGCGATTTAACTCAGGCCACGGCGTTTGGATGACCTCTCCAAAACGCTGCGCTGCCCGTCCGGCCACCGTCGTCGCGCCAGCGACGCTGATTTGTTGGCCAATGATGGCGCGCAGCAATAGCTCAAAACCATCGAAGGCCCCAGGCAAGCGCATGCCGGGCACTTTTTTCACGATCGTTGCCAAGACCGGGTCTCGGCCAAGATGGTCGGTGATTTCCGCGGCATCTGCGCGGGTATCAAACAAAGCCTTAATCCGACCAATGACAGTGGTTGCGACGGGTTGAAGGTTTTCGGAAATCGATAAATTAAGCGCGTGCCGCACCCCCTTGGCCTTACCGCCAACAGGACGCACGCGCAGCCATCCGCGATGTTCACCGATCCGCACAGTCCTGACATACGCACCCTCTGTTACCAATTCGACCCCCGGGATCGCTCTGGCAGCGAGAAAATCAAGCATTGTTTGCC
>JBCCEV010000119.1:0-13560 GCA_039030125.1 Pseudomonadota bacterium
CCCGACCGAAGCCGCAGCGGCGGGATCTCTTGCCGCCATTGCGCTCGCCTGGGGGCTGGGGCGCTTGAACGTAAAACAATCCGTGACGCTGCTGCGCGAAGCTGCGCAAAACGCCAGTTCGATATTGTTGTTGATTGTGGCCGCCGGCGCGTTCGCGACCATGTTGACGCTCTCCGGGGTGCCGGCCGCCCTCGGGCAATGGGTTGCCGAGTCCGGCCTGGGCTTGAGCGGTTATGTGTTGATGGTGCTCGTGTTTTTAATCCCGCTCGGCATGGTGCTTGACTCAGTGTCCATCCTGTTAATTGTTATCCCCCTAGCAGTGCCGGCAGTGAAGTTACTGGGCGGCGATTTAATTTGGTTCGGCGTTGTGGCGGTGATTGGAGTTGAAATTGGGCTGTTAACACCGCCGTTGGGACTGAGCGTTTATGCGATTAAATCGTCCTTAGAAGATCAAAGCATTACGCTCGGAGACATCTTTTCTGGCGCGCTACCGTTTGCCATCATCATGGTAGCGGTGGCGGTGCTGTTGGTCTTTTTCCCACAGATCGCACTATGGTTATAGCTGTTGGGCGATAGTGCTGACACGGCATTAAAAATGGACGGTATCAAACGCGCATTAACGATCGATCTCCGGACTTTGGCGTTGTTCCGGGTATTGCTTGGAAGCATCATTTTTTCTGATCTGGTGATGCGCTGCCGCGATTTCGCGGCCTTTTTTCCTGATACCGGCATTATTCCCAGGCGCTTGGCCGTCGATTGGTTCGGGGATTCCACCTGGTCGCTTTATTTCATCAATGGCAGCGCCGAATTTGCCGCGCTTCTTATTGGCGTCGCCATGCTAGCAGCGCTTTGTGTGGTGTTTGGTTATCGAACCCGAACGATGGCGATTGTCAGTTGGATACTCCTTTGTTCTCTGCAACAACGCACGGCTATCCTCTCCAGTGGTGCCGACGACCTCCTGCGTTTGCTTTTATTCTGGGGGATTTTCTTGCCGCTCGGCGCGCGATGGTCAATCGACGCGGCGTTGGAACGCCAGGACCCCTATCCGCAGAAGGGGTTGTGCAACGTCGCCACGATCGCATTATTGGCGCAGGCGAGTTATGTCTACTGGGCCGGCGCTTTGCTCAAGACCGGTAGCGCCTGGACCACAACCCACAACGCGGTGTTCTTCGCTTTGAACCTGGAACAATTCCGCACCCCAATAGGCGCTTGGGTGCTGGCAAACTTCGAGCCGCTACTCCCTTACCTGACGCAGTTCGTTTACGGCATTGAGTTATACGGGCCAATTTTGTTGTTCGCGCCATTCTGGCTGTTGTACTTGCGATTGCCGGTGTTGGGTTTTTTGATTGCAATGCACGTGGGATTTTTGATCTTGTTGAACGTTGGTCCCTTCCCATTCGTGAGTATTACATCGCTGCTTCTTTTTACACCCAAGGAGGTGTGGGACTGGCTCGGATCGCGGGTAAATCGCGGGGAGAACATTCGCGTTTTCTATGACAAAGGTTGCGAGTTTTGCTTGAAGACCGTGTGCCTGATGCGGGTCTTCTTGGTGTTGCCCAATATTTCGGTCCAGGCCGCGCAAGATGACCGAGATATCGAGCCTGTTTTCGCGCGCCACGATAGCTGGGTGGTCGTCGCCCCCGACGGCGAGCAGCACATCGAATGGGATGCTGTCGTCTGGTTAGTCCGTCAATCAACCGCCTTGGGTTGGCTGGCTTTGCCAGCCCGCCTCGCCGGCGGCTTATTCGGAGGTCCGCGTCTGTATCATTTCATTGGTGATAGACGTTATGTTTGGGGCCGTTTAACGAGGCTGCTGATGCCGTGGCGAAACACGAAAGCGGCTTTCCCTTATCCTCTGCAGGCCGGCATTGGTTTGGCCGCACTGTTCGCTCTTCAAATCAACTTGGCGCCGGTCGTGAGATCGGTGCCGGACATTCATCCCAACGTCGAATTTCTTCGCACCACGTTTGGACTTTGGCAGAAGTGGGACATGTTCGCCCCCTTTCCGTTGACCGACACCCGGTGGCCGATTATCGAAGGCGTGCGCCGGGATGGCTCACGTTTAGACTTGTTTCGAGATCAATTGGCCAACCCAGCGCGAACTAAACCGAAGGACATCCTCGAAGAATATTCGAATTACCGTTGGCGAAAGTTCTACGGTCGTTTATATCTCGCAAAATTCGACTACTACCGCTGGGATTACGCGCAATACCAATGCCGCCGCTGGAACAACGCGCCCGGGCGAGCCGTCACGGATCTCATCACACGAGTTGAGATACTGACTGGCTCCGAACCGACCATTGTCGGTGACGCGCCCGAGGACTACAAAGTCGAGTCGCAGGGGATTTATGACTGCCAGTGACAGAAACTAACTTTTGTTGATCACATTTTCAGCAAAGCCGCTCAGGTAATCTTCGACCGCGGCGTCGCTATCGGATTGGGTAGCGTCCATGAAAATGATCAGGCGATCCGCTCCCGCTTCACGAAACTTATCGACGACGCCCAAGTCAGGCTCGGCGAGCACTGCGCTGACTTCCACATCTTTGGCGGTGCGCCCGACCTTTTCGCATTCGGCACTCATCACCTCGACCAACGGCGCTAACACCTCAGGTTGGAATACGCCGGCGAAGAACCCATCGCCGTAGCGAGCGGCACGGCGCGCCGCGCCATTGACGTGACCACCAATCACAATGGGGATCCCATTAACTTGCTTGGGCTTTGGCTGACACTCAACCTTACCCCAATTGAAGAACTGCCCTTCGAACGGCTCGGGTTTTTCGCGCCACAGTGAACGCATTGCATCAATAGATTCTTCGGTGCGGCCCACGCGCTCGGCGAAGGGAATATTCAGCGCTTCGAATTCGTCCTCTAACCAGCCAATACCAACTCCTAGCATAAAGCGGCCGTTGCAAAGTCGGTCGAGCGTCGCTGCTTCCTTAGCGACATACATGGGATGGCGCTGAGGCAAAATAACCACGCCGGTGGCGAGTTTCATCGTCGAGGTGACGGCCGCGGCGTAGGCCAAGGGCACGATCGGATCGGCCAAAGGGAAATCATCGGTCATCGGCAATTTGCCACTGGGATCGTATGGATAGGTCGCTTTATAGCCGACCGGGATCACCACATGCTCGATGGTCCAGAAGGATTCGAATCCGACCTTCTCCGCGGTTTGCGCGAGGTGACCGAATCGCTCTGGTTCGCAAAACGGTCCCGCGTTCGTCCAAATCAATCCGTATTTCATATCCCGGTTGCTCCCCTGCTAAGGTAGGCGTGCGGCAGCCCCGCACGAAACCACAACGACTGTTACTTTCGACCGTCCCGAAATCAACATAACACTACTCTAATCGATGTCGAAAGCGCCATTTGGATTCGTTCCTCTTATTGTCATTTATGTTTTGGCGCATGCCGCCATCCAGTTGTGGACGCCAAACTTAGGACGCGACCAAACAATCGATGCGCTGTTTGCCCAGCAATGGTCCTGGGGCGCCAGCTACAGAAACCCGCCGCTATACACCTGGGCCCTAACTGCACTCAATGAGTTGTTCGGCGCCCATAAGGCCGCGCAACTGATTCTCAAGTTCGGTGCGCTGTTGGCGATGTATCTGTGTCTGTTCGCCGCCGCAAAAAGGTTGTTTGAATCGCGCCGCATGGCTGCTGTTGCTGGGGCATCGCCACTGGCAATGGAGATTTTTGCTTGGGACGCTATCCGCCATTACACCCACTCTATTTTTCTAAGTGCGGTGATCGCCGCCACTTTCCTGGTTGTTTTGAGACTGTGTGAATCACGGCGGCCGATTGATTTCTTGGCTTTCGCAGTCCTGATTGCCCTGGGTGTTCTGACTAAGTATGGATACTTAATTTTCGCGGTTACGCTCTTACTTGCTATGGCCTTGCAGCCCCGTTACCGCCAGGTTTTGATCAATCCGTGGATGATTGCCTCGCTCGTGTTGGCACTCCTGTTGGTTCTGCCTCATGCATTGCATTTGTATCAGCACTCGTGGGTGCAAATTCAAGCCGAAGGTGCGCATTCGCTGCAAATCTCCCCGGCGCGTAATTTGCCAAACGATACGTTAGCGGGACTGTCCAGCCTTGCCGAGAACACCTTGCAGTTCACTCTGCCGTTACCGGCGCTATTGGTCTTGTGTTTTCCAGCCGTTTTGTGGCGGTGGCGAACTCAAGCCGACGAGGCGACGTTGCTGTTGCGCACGCAATTGTTGGCTGCTGCGCTTGTGCTTATTGCCGGTATCTTCGTTTTGGGGATGACCGAAATATCTCGTCACTACCTGATCGGTGTATTTTTTCTATTTCCCCTGTGGGCCTGCAAGGAGATCGACCGCGCTTACGCCAAAGGTGGGATGCGGGGCGGACTTAACGCGGTTGTATGCGGTTTGGGATTTTTCGTTGCGCTCGCTTTCGCCTACAGTATTCTTGAAGTTTTCTACGCGCCCCATCCGCCAATCGGTAAGGCCTGCAAACGGTGTTACGCCCATCGGCCCTACGATGAGATTGCCGCGCAGATCAGAGACCAAGTTGGGGGAGATTTTGGCACCATTCTTTCCTACGATCATCTCACCGGAGGCAATCTTCTATTGCGTTTCCCAGAAGCGCGGGTGCTAACCGCCAAATACCCGCAGCTTAAGCCGCCCCGCTCTACGCAGCGGGGTTGCTTGGTGATTGGCAAACCTGGAACGCTGATCGACGTGCCTCTGAACCACAGCAGCTTTGGACAATGGGTACGGAAATATATTCCGGTTGAGCGGCTTGGTGATCTCGACTCGGACGTGACGGTGGGCAAGCTGCGCGCGCCGCTTTACTTCAGCGACACGCGCTTCTTCGAGCTTGAATATGCGAGCGTCGCTGACGGTATTGGCGAGTGCCGTTAGCGTTTATTTATCGAGCGTGCGAAATGCCGCAAGCTCCTTGACCAATTCCCGAGCGTCGCCGCTTGCCGCCCAGTCGAACTCGCAGCCGTAGAGAATCTCGTTGGCAAGCTCGGCGCGGTAACAAACCTTGGCGTGGGCTAAACGCTCGACGTCCTTAGGTTTAAGATTGACCCGGATGGATCGCTGATTTCGAAGCTGCGAGTCCGTGGCGCTGTCGACCGCGAATCCCAAGCCACCATCGGTGACATTGCGGATCGCAACCGGCGCCTCGCCGGCTTGCTCTCCATCCCAGAAGATGATCGCTGGGAGGTCGTTAGTGGCCTTCGGTTGTGGACGGCGTTCAACCCGACGGTTGAACAGCGTGAAAAGCTCCGCTTGGGGCACG
The DNA here is from genome assembly GCA_039030125.1 of Pseudomonadota bacterium. Lineage (GTDB taxonomy): Bacteria > Pseudomonadota > Gammaproteobacteria > JBCCEV01. The sequence continues at coordinate 5,269 of JBCCEV010000119.1, forward strand.
GTATCGTTGGCGCCGCCGTCGAACGAAACTCGGACCAGGCGACGATTTTGATTCGCGCCCACGAAAATAATTTTCGCGTCGATCTCCATCGCGCTCCCTTGATGCTCGATGTCCAGTTTGAGGACAACATGCTGGCCGGGTGCGAGTCCGGTGACGGTGCTGGCATTGAATTCAATGCTGGCGCCACCATTGTTGATGTCGCGAATGCGTGTGGGTTCGAGCTCCCGTTGATTCTCGACGAGCAGTGCGCGGTAGTCGGCGTCGTCGAGCGCAACGCGGTAGGTTTGGCGCCGATTGGTCGCCAGAGCATTGCCATCCATAGGCGGTCTCCGTAGTCGTAGCGTTAGTTAATCTGGCCATTTCGACCAAGGCGCACGTCTTTGCGTGCTTTAGTGACTCGGGAGTCTAACAAACAAAGCCGATGGGCTTTCGAGCAAATTGTGAAAAAGCATGAAGCGCTCTAAATCTGCACAAAATCAGGTCACGACAGGTACATACGGACACTTTCGGCGAGCCTGGTGTGCGACTCGATGAGTCGCTCGGCAAGCAGATTGCTGATGTTCTGATGCAGGCGTGCGGCTATTTGCGGGTAGAACCTGAGGGCCTTGCGGGTGATATCGGCCTCCATGCGAACCACCGTGACCGGCTCGGTGGCGACAATGGTGGCGGTGCGCTCCACACCTTCTCCTGAGAAGCCGATCTCGCCAAATACAGCGCCCGGGGCCATCGAGTCGATATCAAGCACGATGTCGTCGCGCTTTACCTTAACGTCCGCCTTGCCGTCGAGTACCACGTACATTCCAGTCGATGTCGTTCCTTGTTCGATGATCTCCTCGCCCGCTTCGAAGTTCTGCATTTGTGAAATCAGAACGACCTTTTTAATCGCATAAGTCGACATGTTTTTGAATAACGGACAGTTCACCAGAACTTCACGATCGAGTTGCAGGGCCACGATGTCCCAGACCGTTGCCAAGCGCAGGTTCTTTAGCAAGATCGGCATGATCAGCAGATCGGAGATCACGGCGTACAACATGGTGGCCGCCGCTAACAATCCAAACTGGGCAACGATGCTGAAATCGGAGAAGAACAGCACCCCAAAACCGATAGCCAGCGCGAACGACGTCGAAATGATTGGTATGGCTTCATCGCGAATCGTTTGGCGCACGGCGTCTCGTTCATCGAGATTCAGCCGGCTCTCAGCTCCGAAACGGGTCATTAGGTGAACGGTGTCATCGACCGCGATCCCAATCGCGACGGCGGCCACCATCGCCGTACCAGGATTGAGGGGGATCCCCAGAAAACCCATCAAGCCGAAATTCAAAAGCACCGGGATCAGGTTGGGCACCAGCGACAGCGCGCCGGCCAAATAGGAGGTATACAGCGCGCTGAACAAGAGAAAGACGATGGCGACGATAAGGAGCAGCGAAGCGAATTGCCCAGAGACTAACGATTGCGCGGCACCGTTGATCATCAGGTTTTTGCCGGTAAGCTCGAACGCGATCCCGGGATTTAGGAGATCGGGTGCGGCGCTACGCACTTCATCGAGTGCATCGTTTAAAGCAATTGAATTCGTCACATTGTGGCGCACCATGATCCGTGCCGTTGAGAAATCCTCGGTGACAAATGGTTCCATTTGGTCGCGGGTGAAGGTGGCAACATAAAGATCCGCGTCATCTTGATTTTCGGGTGGATAATGGAACAGCCGGTCACCTTGATGGAATTCTTGATTCATGATCGACATCATGTCGGCGAACGAACTGGTCTTGTCGTAAATACCTTGCTTGTTGAGGAACTTTTGGAACTCGGCGATCTCTCTAAGGCCCTGAGGCGTTTTGAAAAAATCCTCCTGACTTGCATGCAGGGTTACGCTGAATAGCTGAAGTCCCGACAGCTCCTCATGCATGGTGCCGGCGTCGACCACAAAAGGATGGTCAGGCTGAAAATAAGATAGCGGGTCGCTGTTAACCCGAATGTCGTCTATCGCGGTTGAAAACACGACCAAGACCAGTGCGGTTGTGCCGATGATCCATCCTGGAAAGTTCTCCGAGAGATACTCGATGCATCGAACAATGAGTCCGATGAGGCCGCTTGGGGGTTTCCCTTCTTTGATGAGCCCAGTTTTTGTCGGCCCAAACCAATGGAGCATGATGGGTACTGCTAACACGGTAACCACCAAATTCGCGAACATGGCGAAGGCGCTAACGACCGCGAATTCTTTAATTAACGGGATCTCGGTCACGATATTGGCGCCGAAGCCAATAGTCGTCGTGATGGCCGTGATGACGATCGGCAAGCCGACACGTTTCGCCATGATCTGAATGGCGGTGGCCCGATTGGGGTTTTCCTGCTCGGAGATCCCGTGCAGGTATGCGGCCAGTAAATGCACGTCTTCGACCGATCCGATCACAATGATTAACGCCGGGACTATGGCCGTTAGCAGCGTCAGGGGTAGCCCAAAAGCTGCCATAAAACCAAGTGTCCAAAGCAAGCTAATAGCGGAGGTGACGAGCGGGATCGGCAAGGCCCGAACCGAACGTAAGAATGCCGTGATGATTACGAGTAACACGACGATCGCGGTCGGGATCAAGGTTTTAAGATCCGTGCGCAGACCTGTCCCGATCTCATGCTGCAGGCGTGGTGCTCCAAGTTGAAAGATGGCGTCGAAATCGGCGCGCAGGGGCGTGACCAAATCTTCAAGCGTTTGATACATCTTGAGTTCGAACGCCGGATCGCCGGGCGGCCGCTCGTAGCTGAGGCTAATGCTGGTGGATAGACCATCATCTGAGATCACCGCGCGCCGCATTAAGGGGCTGTAGAACGCATCTTCACGTGCTTCGGCGATTTTGGTGGGCTGCACAACGTCAATGAGTGGCCCAGCGTCAACATAGTCACCCTTATCGCGAATATTCGTCGATGACAGCAAGGTGGTCACGGATGTGACTTCGGGTAGATCTTCGATTGCGAAACCGAGATCCTGGATCTGTTTTAGCCGCTCGGCAGTCCAGAGATCATCGGCGCGCAGGTAAATTAAAACCGATTCTTCGCCGCCAAAGTTTTCCGTCATCGCGTTGAAAGCGTCCCAGCCCGGGTGGTCATCACGGATGAGTCTCTCGTCGCTCCGATCAATGTAGAGCTTCGGCAGTTGCGACCACGCAAGCGCGCTCAGCGCGAGGATCACGGCCAAACCCCACAAGCGCCCGCGCAAGTTTGCGGTTAGTAGTCGTTCGACCATCGTTTTTTAAACTAGGCGATCCGCTCGGCGTTAGGTCGCCCGCCCGCGCCGGCAATCATGTTGCGCGCCTCGCTGGAAGGGGGCTGGCTGGGTTTGAGGCGCGACCGGGTGTTAAATCGCTCGGTGTCGATTTCTTCGAGCTCGATTTCACGATTAAGCACCGCCTCCTTCCAAGCCTTGTGTTGGTCTTCCAATGCGACAAATTCAGGCATAACTTCGTCGGCGAATAATTTTAGGCTACCGCAGATGTCCTCATGCGTATTCTTGCCGGCCTGATTAAGCAGGATCACTTGATCGACATTGTTGTCGGCTAGTTCCTGGAGTTTGCGGCGGATGGTTGCCGGGGATCCGATAAGTTCGGATCCCGAGCGCTGCTGGCCTTCCGGTGTTTTGCGCCAGGCTTCATATTTTTCCCAGATGCTGACCTCGCCGGGTTTAAAAGGTCCTTCACGGTTGTAGAGCTGTAGCGCGAATTGGAAAAATGTCCAACCAGAGGCTTTCTCCCAAGCTAACTCATCGGTTTCGGCACACATGAATCCAGCCACGATCGCGATATTGGGATTCGTTTGATAGTCGGTCAGTTTTTCTTGATCGTTCAGATAGGTGTTGTAGTACGCATTCACCCAGGCCCGCGCCGCATTGGGATCGGCAAACTTAAAACATAGCGAGCCCATGCCCCGGTGAGCGGCGTACTTAATTGTGTCGAGCTGCGAACAGGCGACCCATAAGGGAGGATGCGGCTTCTGAACAGGTTTCGGCACCACGGCCCGAAGCGGAAATTTGTAGAAAGGGCCGTCATATTCCCAGCCATGGTTATAGAACATGGGCAGCGTGCATTTAACCGCGTCTTCCCACACCAGGCGTTTGTCGCGAAAACGAAGGTTGAACGGGTGCAGCTCCGTAACGGAAGCGCCTTCACCTAAGCCAAGCTCCACGCGCCCATTGCTCAGTAAGTCCAATATAGCGATCCGCTCGGCGACCCGTGCTGGATGATTGGTCGTGAGCTGAACAATGCCGTGGCCCAGGCGGATGTTCTTGGTTCGCTGACTGGCGGCACCCAGGAACACCTCCGGTGCCGGCGAGTGCGAGTATTCCTCTAGGAAATGGTGCTCGACTTCCCACGCATAGTGGTAACCCAGGCGGTCAGCGAGCTCGATCTGTTCGAGGGATTGCTGCAGGAGATCGCGTTCGCTGTTTTCGTGCCAAGGTCTGGGCAGCTGATGCTCATAGAAGATCCCAAACTTCACAACGTCGCTCCTTTCTCTCTCGCACGTACCGGTCGCGCCCGCGGATCGCTATCATAAGTGCATCACCCGCATTGATGCACTGTTAACATGCGGATAACCGAAACGATCAGAGGGGATTGGGATGGATAATGTCGACGGTGGGGTCTTAATCGGAAAGATCCTGAAAGAACAGAACGTGAAATACATGTTCGCGGTCAATGGCGGGCATTTGTTTCCCATCCTCGCAAATCTGCGCGATAACGGTATCAAGCTTATTCACATGCGCCACGAACAAGCGTGTGCCTATGCGGCGGATGGCTACGCGCGAGTGACCGGACAGCCTGGCGTTTGCTCCGTCACCGCCGGCTGCGGTTTGACCAACGCGGTCACAGGGCTGTGCGGTGCGGCGCTCACCGGGAGCTCGGTGGTTTGCATCGCGGGCCAACATCCAACCACTGAGGATTACATTGGCTCCTTTCAGGAAGCCTATGGCGTGGATGTGGTCGACTCGTTCGCGAAGTTCGGTAAGCGCGTGGTCGATTGGTCAACCATCGAAGTTGATTTACGCCAGGCATTCAGGGAAGCGAAGAATTCTCCGCAAGGCGTTTCGCTGTTCGAGATCCCAACGAACATTCTTTATCACAGTGATGATCCAACTAAGCAGCGCCCGGGCGCGCGCGTTTATGAAACCGACGAGATCCGCTCGCAAGGTGATCCCCGCAGTATCGATCGGGTGGTTGAGCTATTGCAGAAATCGGAGCGCCCGTTGATTGCTGGCGGTGACGGTATTTTTTGGTCCGATGCCGCAGCCGAACTCAGCGAGCTTGCCCGTTTGACGCATACGCCCGTGTACTGTCGACGCGCGGGTCAAGGCGCCATGGACGAAGCTGATCCCCTAGCTATTCGTGGCGCCTACAAGAAACCATTTACCGGCCAAGCCGATCTGGTGTTGGCGATCGGTTTTCGTTTTTGGAGTGGAGAGAAATTCGGCCAACCACCCACATGGACCGACAAGGCGACCTACGTGCAGGTGGATACCGATCCGCAGCGTGTCGGTTGGCATGTGCCCGCCGAGGTCGGGATCGTTGGCGATCCTAAACTTGTACTGCAGCAGATCATTGCGCGCATTAAAGAAGAAAAAATCGATTTTTCTGATCGCGCGGAAAGTCCGTGGGTTAAGCAATTGGTCCAAGTGCGGGAGAACTACCACAACATGATCAAGGAACGTGCGGGGGAGACTCATAACGATCCGCAAATGCATCCGGATCGCATGACCCAGGAATTAACCCAGGTCATTGATGATGACGCGAGCTTGATTATCGACAGCTTCACCCTGAGCGGTTACACCAGCCAGTGGTTTACCGCCCATGAGATGGGTCAGATTGTTGATGCCGGTCCGCTGGCGCCCGTCGGCCACGGCATCGGTATGGGGATTGGTGTACAGCTCGGACGAGCGGGTAAACAAGTGGTTGTGGTCTCTGGCGATGGTGGCCTTGGTATTGGAGGCTGGGATATGGAAACGGCGGCCAAGTACAACATCCCGATCATTACACTCCTGTGGAATAACTCGTCTTGGGGACCGGATTTTGAGGCCATGCCCTTGTTGAAAGGCCGCACCGATCCCTTCGACATGATTCAAGACATTCGCTACGACCAGGTGTTCGAACCGATGGGTGTACATACTGAGCACGTCGAGGCGCCAGACGACTTTGTCCCGGCTTTGGAACGCGCATTAGGAGCAGGCAAACCGGCGTTGATCAACGTTAAGGGTGACAAGAAGTATGGTCACCCATCTTTGGGCGGCAACTTGCTCGGCTCGACGCAGCTTTAATTCGTCGCACCCTCCCAGTCCCTACTGATTTAGGAAGCGCTCATGCCCGGCCCGCTTGAAGGAATACGCGTTCTCGATATCGCGACGATTCTCGCCGCTCCATTCTCGGGGACCTTAATGGCCGACTACGGCGCGGAGGTTGTGAAAGTCGAACTGCCCGGTGTCGGCGACGGTCTGCGCGGCTTCCCGCCGCACAAGGACGGCAAGTCGTTATGGTGGAAGAACGCCAACCGCAACAAGCGTTTCATTAGTCTCGATCTGCGCAAACCCGAAGGGCGGGATTTGCTGTTGAAGATGTTGCCAAAATTCGACGTTCTACTCGAAAATTTCCGACCCGGAACGTTGAGCAAATGGGGTCTCGACAAAGAAACCCTGTGGGCGGCCAGCCCTGATCTGGTGATTCTGCGCGCTACTGGTTTTGGACAAACTGGGCCTTATAAGGATCGCAGGGGGTTCGCCAAGGTTTTCGAAGCCATGGGCGGGCTGACCTACATCACCGGTGATCCGAACGACGTTCCTATGGGTTCGGGTTATCCGATTGGCGATGCCATCGGGGGCTTATTTGCCTGCACTTCTGTGCTCACAGCACTCCTCGGCATTGCGCGGGGCACGGTCAAAGGCGGCGAGGAAATCGATCTCTCCCTCACGGAGGCAACCTATCGGGTCCTCGATTCGCAGACCATCGGTTACGATCAGATTGGCGAGGTTGCGGAAAGAAACGGCAATCAAAGCTATTACTCGGCGCCGGCAAATGTTTTTCGCACGAGCGATGATAAATACGTGTCACTTTCGGGCAGCACCGACGCGATTTTCGTATCCAATGCGCGCGCAATCGGGCGTCCCGAGCTGATTGACGACCCACGCTTTAGCTCAAACGTTAAACGCATCGAAAACCGTCCAGCCATCGATGCGATATTTGCCGAGTGGTTTGCCTCTCATAGCGCCGATGAAGCCGTCGCGGCTTTCACCCGCGAGGAGGGAACCTTAACGCCGATCTATTCTATCGATCGGATCTTCGAAGACGCGCATTTCGCCGCGCGTGATGCAATCGCGACGGTGCCCGATCCGGATTTTGGTGAGGTCCGAGTGCAGAATGTTGTCCCGAAATTTGCTAACAATCCCGGCGCCATTCGGCATACTGCCAAGGATCTGGGCGCCGATAACGCCGAAGTATTGGCCGAGTATCTGGGATTGGATTTGGCGGAAGTCGAAGAACTATCAGAGCGCGGCATAATCTAAGGCTCTAGCGAGGAAGAGTTGGCTTTTTGATTTGGAGTAGTGGCCTTGTACGAAGAATTATCATCACCCGTCGCGCCGGAGACAGCAGCATTGCATGCTCAGGAACTGCAGTCTTTTTCCCAACCCGGCGAATGGTGGACGGCCGCGGAGCGCACCGCGATGGCCGCCGAGTCCCGCAAAGAACGCTGTGCAGCAGGTATTCAAGAATCCATCGGCGATGAGGCGCTCGCCGAAAGTGCCGAACTCTCCGAGACGGCACGGCGCGTGATCGGCGCGGTCGCGCTCGGCGGTACCGATATTGACCGTGAGTACTGCCATGAAGCAATTGACGATCTGGGCGAGGAGCCTTATGTCGAATTGGTGGGCGTCGTCGCCAGGCTCGCGCACCTTGACGTCTTTGCCCGTGGCGTTGGCATAGCTGCGCCAGCACTGGCCGCGCCAGTTGACGGCACCCAGCCCAGACAGCAGCGCCCGGCGCAGGCGAGCGACGAAGGATTTTTTGTCGCCAGCGTTCCGCCCGCCCCAGCGGGAGGCGACTTGGCGCGCTGGATTTACGGCGGTGATTTTCCGGCTGCCAACATCCTCCGCTCGCTGTCACTGGTTCCGGACGAGGCGCGCCGTTTGAACGCGGTAATGAGCATTGAATACTGCTCGATGGCCGAAATCACGGACATGAGTTACAGCCCGCAGCCGCCGCTTAGTCGGCCACAGGTGGAGTTCGTAGCCGCCCGGGTTTCCGCCCTCAACCAGTGTTTCTACTGAAC
>JBCCEV010000120.1:0-13320 GCA_039030125.1 Pseudomonadota bacterium
AAATAATTGGTGTGGAGGAGTTTATTTTTAACAAAAAGGCATTTAATACTGCATGCTGTATCAATAAAAACGCATTACTCCAGGGTCGTTTTACAGCGTTTTCACCACTGGGTATTCACACCTGGACCTAACGCCATCGAATTCATGAACGGCCCGGCGCCCAATCGGCGCTTAGGCGCTCGCGATGGCATTGGCTTCGGCTGGGGAAATCAAACTGTGTTCAAAACTGGTTTCATCTACCGTTTCAATGATCGGATCACGTTTCGAATGGGTTGGAATGGCGGCTCTCAGAACGTGCCTGCCGATCAGACGTTATTGGGGGTCTTGGCGCCGGCTTCTTTCACCAATCACATCAATGGCGGAATGACCATCAAGCTGGGTGAAAATACCGAACTGAGCTGGGGCTATATGCACGCCTTTGATGAGGAGCAGCGCGATACGAATTCTGCGCTATTGGGCGTTCCAGCAACGGCTCGCTTCGCCGGTGACGCTCTTGATATCGGCATCACCCGGCGTTTTTAGCTCTGTTCCTGCGTTTCACGCTCGACATCGGCATCAAAATCGCCCTCATCATTGCCAGCCATCACCGCCGGATACCTATCTTTGAAGGTTTTTTGAATCGCCGCGAGCGGCACGTCATCAAAATCGCCGCGATACGCCAGGTACTCCATATGCTCCCGTCCATCAAGGTCGAAAGGGTGGTAGATCGAGTCTTCGGTGCCATCAAAATCGAGAGGTTTTATCCGAAATTTCTCGCAGAGTTCGATATTAAAGGCCGGAGTGGCCTTGACCCATCGACCGTCGAGAAGAATGTCGGTGTAACCATGCCAATAAAACTCGTCGGTTCCCATCTCGCGCCGCATACGCTCGGTTGAGAGATGATTTTTAACATCTGCGTAGCCTAAGCGCGCCGGGATCCCGGCCGCGCGGCAGGCAGCACCTAGTAATACCGCCTTTGACACGCACCAGCCCCGTTGAGTGGCGAGCACCGTACTCGCACGCAGCCCCTCGACGCTTAGATCAATGATATAGGGGTCATAGCGGATCTGATCGCGTACGGCGAAATATAAACTCACCGCCCGCTCTCGCGGGGTCGCGGCGGCATCACTATTGCGATCGGTGAAGGCGGCCACGCTAGGCTCGGAAAAATTGAGAAATTGGGTTTCTTGAAGTTCTGCTTGCACAGTGTCACCTATCACAATTAGGACGCGCTTGCGCCGTTATCTACCGTACAGTGCGGCCAGGCAAATTGCCGGACTCACCGGGTATCGTATTTCATCCTGCAAGGTCTTCCCCAACAACGGCCACCCGGAGACGAAGCGCATACTGAAGCCGCTGCGTTCAAGTCCGTGGCGCTGAGGCACCCCATCCGCCCCCGGCCGGCGGTGTTGGAGATGGCGCAACTTAATTGCCGCGCGGGAACATGTCAGCGCACGCGTCCGTCGCACCAGCGCTCATCACGAGCGCGAAGGCGTTATCATCGGGTGGTTCCAGAGTTTCTCTCCTGACCTTGTAGCGGCATATTTTAAACATCGACCCACCCAGGCCATAGGAGCACGGTATGGCGGCGTACCTTATCGCAATGGTTGAAATCACTGATCCGGATCAATATTCGAAATACATTGCAGTTAGCCCCGGCGTGCTCGAGCAGTACGGAGGCAAATTCTTAGTGCGCGGCGGCGAGATCACCAATCTTGAAGGCGATGCCGGCGAAAAACGGGTCGTTGTGGTTGAATTTGAGTCGATCGACGCGCTCAAAATCTTTTATGACTCACCAGAATATGTGGCCGCACGAGGATTACGGGCCGGGGCCGCTGATGCGTTGATGATCGCGGTGCCGGGTTACCAGCCTTAGGTCGTGAGGCAAGTGACTGCGCGCGCCGTTAAGGATTTGATGGACAGCTTACCCGGCACCGGGCGCATCGTCTGGCTAGGCCTTCGAACGCAAAAGCGCGGGGCGATTACACATGCGCAGTCCTTCGTTGTTTCCCCCGAAGATGGGATTGATGGTGACCATTACCAAGCGCGGAGTCGCAAGCGCCAGATCACGTTGGTACAGTCCGAACATCTAGAAGTTATCGCCAACTTTGTTGGCCAATCAATAATTCGACCCGAGCAATTACGCCGCAACGCCGTGGTTTCTGGAATCAACCTTTTGGCTCTCGCTAAACGGCGCTTTAGAGTCGGTACTGTTGAATTGCAAGGCACGGGGCATTGCCATCCGTGCTCACGAATGGAGGAAACTTTTGGCGCCGGTGGCTACAACGCCGTGCGCGGTCATGGCGGTATTACGGCGAGGATCCTCAGCGCTGGCACCATTCACCTCGGGGATCAGGTTGCCGTGGTGAACGAGGTTCAAGCGGTACCCGTTTCGTAGGCCAGCCACCGCGTTGGTAGAGCCGCAATTTCAGAAACGAGCTCACGGGGCATGTTATCGGGCATCTCATAGCTTACGCTTGCAAAAACGCCGTCTGCATAGCCGCCAAAGCGTTCAATGACCTTATCCTTGATCTCATGATGAAGGCCCACCGCGGCGACCTGATGCACCATCTCGTCGGGAATCAGGCCGCTGAGCTTGTCCCACTTACCCGCTTTCGTGAGCGCATTGAGTTCGCGACCCAGATCTCCCAAGTCGTGCGCTTCGAATACCGGCCAATAGGCTGGTGTGGACCCGTAGAAACCGATCCGCATACGCACCCATTCGATCATTTCGTCTAACGCCTGCTGATCACGGCCGGTGGCGATGTAGCCGCCGCCAATGATTGCAAAGTTCTCCCGCAATCGCCCGCTCTTCGCCAAGCCAGCGTCAACCCCTGGTAATACAGCTTGCTCGATGTAAAGCGGCGTACAGAATGGATGTAAGTAGACCGCATCGGCGACCTCCCCCGACAAATTCAGCATGCGCGGACCAACCGCGGCGAGCGCAATGGCCGGTAACGGCCTATCGTCATCCTCCGGCACGAAGTTAGGGGTCATTAAGGAAAATCGATAATGCTCGCCCTCAAAACTTAACTTGTCACCAAACTTCCAGCAGCGCCAAATGGCTCTCAATGCGTTCGCGTATTCACGCAGTCGGGGCGCGGGTGCTGACCAAGGCACGCTGAAACGTTTTTCGTTGTGGGCGCGAATTTGCGGGCCGAGTCCCAGAGTGAATCGTCCGCCGCACGCCTGATTGAGGTCCCAGGCCAAGTGCGCAGCGGACATTGGCGATCTTAAAAACGCGATCGCGACGCCAGTGGTCAGCTCAAGCTTCTCGCCGGTGCTCGCGGCGACGGCGAGCGGTAAGAATGGATCGTGGCGATTTTCTAGCGTTACGATTCCGGTATACCCGGCGGCGGCGATCTGATGCGTCCGTTCAGCAACGGCGCCAAGATCCGCCTGAGGAAGGGTGTTGAATATTTTCATGGCTGACTTTGTATGTAGAGTCGTTTGTAGTGTGCGATTTCGGCCGCGACAGTGTCTTCGCCTTGGAGTTCGGCGAGGATAGCTGCCGCCCGATTATTATGGTGTGCCGCCAGCGCTATTAATAATCTTGGGTCTGTTCTTCTATCGAGATCTATTTCCACGTGCGCCGCATCGATCTCGCCCGTCATCAACAAGGCGCCAATCGCCGCTTGTTGTTCAATGTTTTCATGCGCACTAAGCGCGTGCCATATCGACCTCGCCTCGTCGTATTCGTTGCGCTGCCAATGCGCGTGGGCCAGCACGTTGTACGCCGCGTTTGAAGGTAAGGCGGCCTCGCAATCCTCGATGGGGATGGTACTCGGTAGGATATTGCGAAATCCAACCAACCACACATTGAATGCCGAGACGCAGGCAATTTCGTGCGCAGTCTGATTACCGGGTGCCATTTCGAGCGCGGCCTTGCTTTCTGAAATAGCGTACTCATAGTAACCAAGTTCGCTGGCCGCGCGTGCGATTAAAAGTTGATCAGCGACGAAGGTTTTTTCATGGTCTGCGCGGTCAATCGGCGACTGACTAACCACCAACATCAACACCGCTGCACCAAGCGCAGCCTTAAATTTCGAACGATCAGTCGCGAGCCGCGTCACGCCGCCGGCAATTACCGCCAGCAACGGCACCAACAGCAGTCGAAAACGCGCACTCACATAAAACAGCAAAATCCCGAACGCTAGCGCGCCCGCCGATACCGCGAGTGCTCGCATATGCGGCAACCGCCAGCCGAGAACCAAGCCCGCGGCCGACAGCGTCACTAACAGGCTCCAATTCAGTGGATTTAGTGCCAGCAGGGGCGCGCGGCGTTTATGAAAAATGTAAGTCTTATTGTTGTATTGTTCAAAGTCATTACACAGAAAATAAAGCTTCTGAGCAAAGAGTTTAACCAGCCTTAGCGGTTCGTCTAACGCATCTGCCAGAAAACGATCGCGCCAGTAACGATTCCTCTCGTCAATGCTCGCAGTGCTTGCCAAATGTTCTTTGCTGTAGATCGCATCGGCTTCTAAGCGCGCCGCGTTGGCGCCTGCGTCACGGCTTTCGACCGTGAGTTGGTGTTCAAAATAGCGCCCGTTGGAACCTGGTCGATTAGCCGCCCATAAGTTGAATGCGCCTTGCCAGGGCAGGATTCGCGGCTCGCCACCAAGATGCATATTGACGCCGGCCATCACCATCAGCGGCATCGCGAAAGCGCACAACAGTGCGATCCGACGCGAGGAATCAAGCACGCGCCACTGAACCGCGATCCAGGCGATTGCGAGCACCAATAAATGCGGCCGGGTCAAGATCGCCAAACCCAGCAACAATCCGGCAAACCCTGGTCTCCGACCAGTCACATCGCAGGAGCGCTCGATAGCCGCCAGCATCAATGTGATGGCCAATGTCACATCGAGCGGATCGCCGACAAAATGCAATACCACCGGATTGAAACCAAATAGGCTTCCCGCCAAGAGCGCCGCCGTCTCACTCTGCCAAACCTGCTTGGCCAAGCGCCAGATCAAAACTGTGCTGAGGAGGTGCAATAGGAAATTGAAACAACGTGCCGCTAAAGGCAAATCCTCAAAGGGGACCCCCGCGATTAAAAAGGTACTGAGTATGGCGGGGTAAAAAGGCGCGCGATAAAACGGTTCGCCAGCCAAGGATCCCGTTGCCATGCGCTCACTGAGCGCAAGGATTTCGCGTCCGTCGAGTACCGGGTACAGCCCCAACACGGACAGGCTATAGCCCATCAGATGAGCCGCCGAATAAATAGCAACCCCGCCGAAAAGAACAAGCCGTGCAAGCTCCGCAGGACGGCTGATGTACCCAGCACCGTTCAGCGAATGAGCTCCTTTGCCCGCTCCAAACGCTCAAGCCCCCAAAAGAGCTGCTCGTCGATGAGATAACTCGGTACGCCGAAAACGCCAGCATCCTCTGCTTCCTGTTGGATCCTGTCGTGCCGAGCACGCCCCGCGCTCGCCGCGTAGGCTGCAAAATCCGCACCGTCGTAACCGCACTCGTCAAGCAATCGACTGAGTACCTCGACATCCTCGATATCAAGCTCGCGCCGCCAAAAGCGTTCATAAACCGCGTCGTGGAAAGCCCGGAAATCACGCTGATCTTGGGCATAGAGAAAAGCGATATGCGCTAAGGATGAATCGAAGATCTTACGGGGGCCACGCACTGTTAAGCCGCGGCGATTCGCTTCTCGCCGACAGTCCATGTACGCGTAACGGACCCGGCGCCACTGGTGATCGTTGCGCGTTTGAAGCACATCGGCGCCTTGTTCGTCTAACTCAGCGGCGCCCAGATATTTTGGGATCTGCAATGTATAAGGCAGCGTGATGATCTCAATCTGTTCACTCAGTTCCCATAACGCATCTTGTGCCAAATAGGCATAAGGGCTTTTGTAATCGAAATAGTGAATCAATTTTTTCACGATCTTTCCTTAGGCTTGTTGGAGGTGGCGTAAAGCAATTTGTTATCCATTTCCAGATTTCGATAGTAAAACAGATTAGAATCCTCGCCCTCATAATAAAACGAGCGAACTGGATAGTTCGCCAATCGGTTGCCGTGACCCTGGACGAAGTTAGAGATCCCCTTAACGCTTTCATACGCGAAACGATCGGTAGCGAGCGTTCGCTGGCAAATCTTAAAGAATCGGATGGCCATGCCGGCCTGACATTTTTGTTTGACGTGCAGCACGGGGCGGTCGTGGAAGGGCGCTATGTATTGAAAGTGCCACCGCGCGGCGTCACCAGACGCGGCAACACCGATGTCTTTCGCCAGGCACCGCTATTGCGAGCGCTGCACGCCGGCGGGCTCAAGGTACCTGATATTCCATGGGCGGAAGAAGAAAACGTATGGTTCGATGTGCCCTTTATTATTATGGAGCGCCTCTCAGGGGACGTCTTTTTTGTCTGGGACCCCCACCAACGATTTTCTCGCCAACAAGAACAAACCACTGAACTGTGGCATCAGTGTTTGGCGGCCCTGCCCGATCTCCATCACTTCGATTGGCAACGGAATCTCGCCGAATGGCAAGAGCCACAGTCTCCTGAAACGCTCATTCACCATTGGGACAACGTGCTTCCCCAGGCCGCCGAGCAAGAATGGAAAGATGAAGGTCTGCGCGCTCGCGAGGCCCTGCTCGCCAACTTACCAACGGATGACCCTATCGGCTTGTTTCACGGCGATTATCAACCTGGCAACGTCCTCTACGATGGTGCGATGAAGTTAAGTGGCATTATCGACTGGGAGTTATCGGGGATCGGCGGTACCTTGATCGATCTAGGCTGGATAATGATGCTCGGCGAATCCGACATTTGGATCGATCCAACCTGGCGCCCGATCCATGCGCCAACGCCGGCAGAGACGCGATCTCAATACGAATCGTTAATGGGGCAAACCTTCCCAAGCTTGGAGTGGCATGAGGCCTACGCGTGTTTTCGAATGGGATGCATTGGTGGCATTAACGTCAAACTCCACCGTAAGGGACAACGTCACGACCCTATTTGGGAACATATGGTGCCCTCCGTGCTCCCAGCGTTTCGGCGTGTTAGCGAACTTCTGCTGGCGTAACCACTGAAAAATGACGCGGCGACCTTAATCCACTACTATCTGTCGCCTCATTTTTCGCCCATACAGGAGATAGCCCATGACCGAGGCCGTGATTGTTTCGACCGCGCGCACCCCACTGTGCAAAAGCTGGCGGGGATCTTTCAACATGACACACGGCGCAACGCTGGGTGCATGTGTAACTGAGGCCGCGCTCGAACGCGCGGGCGTAGCCGGCGACGAAGTTGCGGATGTGATCATGGGCTGCGCCAATCCCGAAGGCGCAACAGGAGGCAATATTGCCCGTCAAATTGCGCTGCGGGCAGGGCTGCCGGTCACCGTTGCTGGAATGACGGTTAATCGCTTTTGCTCTTCCGGTCTACAAACGGTGGCGCTGGCGTCACAACGGGTGATTTCAGGGGAAGCCGATGTTTTCATCGCCGGTGGCGTGGAGTCGATTTCCTGTGTTCAGAACGAAATGAATCAGCACATGGCTCATGAACAGTGGTTGGTTGAAAACAAACCCGAAATTTATTGGAGCATGCTGCAGACCGCTGAAACGGTTTCCAACCGCTACGGCATCGCCCGCGAAGACCAAGACCGTTACGGGGTTGAAAGCCAACAACGCGCCGCGGCAGCTCGCGAGGCCGGCAAGTTCAACGACGAAATCATTCCGGTCAGCACGACGATGAAGATCGTCGACAAGGAAACCGGCGCCGAATCCTTCAGGGATGTTACCGTTTCCCAAGATGAAGGCATTCGCCCCGACACTACTTATGAAGGTGTCTCTCAGATCAGACCTGCTATCGATGGCGGCGTGATCGCCGCTGGCAACGCCAGCCAATTTTCAGATGGCGCGGCGGCGCAGGTGATCATGAGTGACTCGATGGCTGAAAAAAAAGGGCTGCAACCGCTAGGTATTTTTAAAGGCTTTGCGGTGGCCGGCTGCGAACCGGACGAAATGGGGATCGGACCTGTGTTCGCGATCCCGAAATTAATGGCGCAGACGGGCATGAACGTTGATGACATTGATCTTTGGGAGCTCAACGAAGCCTTTGCTGTCCAAGTGATCTACTGTCGCGACAAGCTAGGTATTCCAGACGACAAGCTCAACGTAGATGGTGGTTCGATAGCCGTCGGTCATCCCTACGGTATGACGGGCAGCCGCTTGGTCGGCCATGCACTCATAGAGGGTAAGCGCCGCGGTGCGAAGAACGTCGTCGTTACGATGTGTATTGGCGGCGGAATGGGTGCCGCCGGTCTTTTCGAAGTCTGCTAGCGCAGGCGTCTTATTGGCTGCGGAACCGGCGCTGCGGGTGGCTGCGGCGTCACCGGCAGAGCCGGGAAAAGTCCGGGATAGGGGGTGCCCCACACCGGGCCTAGCGCACCGATCGCGTAAGGGTAGCGGTAACCGTAAAAACGTCCTGCCGTCCTGCCTTCCGTCGGCTGTTGTACCAAGGGCTCATCTTGACTGGATTTCTCGATTGCCCTCAGTTTGCGGCGCTCCAACGACAACGCTTCCTTATCGAGACGCTCCTGGCGAAGGCGCTCCCATTGATTGGTAATGGAATAGTAGTCGTCGCTTTGGTCAACCGCGTCCGCGGAGTTCAGTATTTCTCGGGAAGCAAAATCAATGTCTGCTTCCAGCGGCGCCTCGTCGGAAAAATGCACCACCCCGTCGGCATCGATCCACTGATAGACCGTATCTGCTGACGCACTCATGCCGCCTAACATCAACAACCCACAAAGTGATAGCCAACACACGACTTGTTGCAAAATTGACATGATCTGAGTGTAGCTTAGAAGGAGCGATGGCACTAAATACGTTGCGCTTTAGGTCGCTATTGATGACCGTAGTTCCCTGTCTATATTCCTCCAGCCGTAAATATGTCTAAAAATCCGCCAGTTAGGCCCAAAGACGCGGCCAGTTTAGTTATCCATCGCCGCGAGAAGGGGGTCTTCAAAGTGCTCATGGGGCGCCGCGGAAGCAAGGCTCGCTTTCAACCCGGCGTATACGTCTTCCCAGGTGGGGTGCTGGAAGGCGCCGATTACCGTGCGTGGCCCGCGAAGCCCCTCAACAAGGGCCAAACGTCACTCATGGCTGTTGCGAATTCAGATTCCAAGGCCCGGGCTTTGGCCATGGCCGCCGTTCGCGAGGCCTATGAGGAAGCGGGTCTAATGTGCGGAATTGAGGGGCAGCTTGGAGATGTTCGACATCCAACCTGGGAGATCTTTCGCGCCCTTGGTCAGGCTCCTGATCTTTCAGCACTCAAATTTATCGGGCGCGCGATCACGCCTGCCCAACAACCGATGCGGTTTCATGCTCGCTTTTTTGCCGTTGCCGAGGAGCAGTTGGCCGGAGAGATTAAGGGGGACGGTGAACTCGAGGACCTCCAGTGGATCAAAATCGACCAAACCGCTGACCTCAAGCTCATGGTCGTTCAGCAAATGATTCTGAAAACGCTTCACGAGGAGCTTCTGGGTGAGGCGCCAAAACCCCAATTTCTGCGCGTACGCGGCGGCAAGATTTTAATTGGCGACGCCTAAGTCTCCCGCAGCCTGCCTCGCGCAAGCGAAAATCCTATCCCGGGTAGGCACGCAACAGCCGCGCACACGAACGCCAGACTGATGGCCCGGCTTAATTGCTCGTGTACCGCTGGTGTGATTTCTACCGGACCGATAACGAGCGCGAATACCATCGCCACCAAGCCCATACTGGCCATTTGCCCGACCACGCGCATCACCGCCACTGACCCCGCGGCCGCGCCGTACTGTCCCTTGCCGACTGATCCCATAATCGCATTGGCATTAGGTGAGGTGAACAGACTGAAGCCCAGCCCCGTCACCAACAGACAGCCCAGGATCCCAATTAAGGAGCTGTTTGTATCGAGTTCAGAGAGTGCGAATAAGCCAATTGCCGTTGCAGACATCCCAGCCGATGCGATCACACGCGGTTCCACTCGATCGCTCAGACGCCCCGCAAATGGCGAGCACAGCGCCATGATCAGCGGTTGAGCCATCATCACGAAACCAGTTGCGAGCGGCGGAAAGTCTTTCAAATACTGCAGATACAAACTAATGAGCACGACATTGGCATAGGTCCCGGTGTACATCAGCAGCGACGCCATACAGGACATCGTAAATATTCGGTTGGTATAGAAAAGCTCAACATCAAAAATTGGATGTGGATGACGATGCTCATGGTGAAAAAACCACCAAGCTCCAATGAGTCCAAGCCCAAGCGTGATAACCCCAGATAGCGCTGGTAACCACGAAACGCCGAGCATTAGTGCGAGAATTGAGGCCGCGTAAATGCCCGCGCCTCGGATATCGAAGCTGCCCCGCTCCTCCGCCCGCCACTCTCCGCTCACGGCGACCAATCCAATAACGATCACGATTAAGCAAAGCGGGATATGCAGAACAAAACTTGCGCGCCAACCGAACAGTTCAATTAAGGAACCCCCGAATATCGGACCCAACATGAGGCCGAAGTAAATACCGGAAACCGCGAGACCGATCATCTGCCCGCGTTGCTCAGGCGGGTAAATCGAAGAGATGATGGCTACTTGGGTCGCATACAGCATCGCCGCGCTGATACCTTGCAAAAAACGTCCGCTGATCAACCACATTTCGTTTTGCGCACTAGCCGCTATCAACGACGTGAGGATCACGCTTACGGTTCCCAGCAGGAACACACGCTTACGGCCGAACATGTCCGCGACCCGTCCAAAGATGAGGACAAACATCGCGCTCGCGGTCAAATACGCCATAGGTACCCAGCTTAGGGCAACCGCATCGATCTCGAGCGCCTCGGCAACGCTCGGCAAGGCAACATTCGCAGCCGACAGCATGATCGGAGTGCTGAACGCATTCAGCATCACCATCAGCAGGGTCGCGCGACGTTGTTGAGTTTCGTTAAGACGCAGCAACGCGTGACAACAACTAGGGCAACGCTTAGCGGGCTACTGCTGAGCCCACTGCCGCAGTTCGACTCTGCGGATTTTGCCGCTAACGGTTTTCGGCAGTTCCTTCAGGAATTCGATTTGGCGCGGATACTTATAAGGCGCGGTAACGTTCTTCACGTGATCCTGCAGCTCCTGGATCAAATCGCCGCTTTCGGCATAGCCAGGTGCCAACACCACGTATGCTTTCACGATGCCACCGCGCGTTACGTCGGGCGCTTCGACGACTGCCGATTCGGCCACCGCGGGATGCTCAATTAGCGCGCTCTCAACCTCAAAGGGTCCGATTCGATAACCCGCCGAAATGATGACGTCGTCGGCCCGACTGACAAACCAGAAGTAACCATCGTCATCAACGGTGCCGCGATCGCCGGTGATATACCAATCGCCGACAAAGCAGCTAGCGGTTTTTTCTTCGTCGCCGCGATATTCAGAGAACAGACCAGGCGCGCGCATTGGTTGCACTCTAACCGCTATATCGCCCTCTTCATTAGGGCCAAGCCTGGCTCCCGATTCATCAATAATCGCGAGCTCTAGACCTGGGGACGGTTTACCCATGGAACCAAAACGGGGCTCGATGCACGGATAATTGCCACACAAAAGAACGGTTTCCGTTTGTCCATAACCATCGCGGATCGTCAGGCCCGTCGCCTGCTTCCAAGTTTCTATGACTTCGGGGTTCAAAGGCTCGCCGGCGCCGACGCAATGGCGAAGTTTTTCGAACTTGAAACGACTAAGGTCCTGAAGCACCAGCATCCGATAGATCGTCGGCGCGCCGCAGAAAGTGGTCACCGGATACTGCGTCAGCAGTTCCAGGGTTTTGATGGGATCGAAACCTGGGGTGTGGTGAATGAAAAGCGTAGTACCCATATTCCAAGGGCCGAAAAAGCTGCTCCAGGCGGCTTTTGCCCAACCGGTGTCGCTGATATTCCAATGCAGATCACCAACCTTCAAATCCAGCCAATAGCGCCCGGTGGTGATGTGCGCATAGCCGTAGCCTTGACTTTGGATCGCCATCTTCGGGTAACCGGTGGTGCCGGAAGTAAAGAAGCACAACGCATCGTCCGCGGCGTGGGTATCGGCGGGTTCGAATTCCTCATCACCACTATCGAGCAACTCGTGATAGTTGACCCAACCATCCACATGACCATCTACCAGTATGCGATGCACCAGTGTCGGACACTCACCAAGCACGCTATCGACCTTCGCGGCGTTCGCTTCATCGGTGACAAAGCAAACTGCGTTGGATGCATTGACCCGGTAAGCGATATCTTTCGGCGCGAGTTGGGTCGTTCCCGGCGATACAACGGCACCCATGCGCAGCGATGTGGTCAGCACTTCCCACCACTCAATATTGCGTCCCAACATCACGATAATGGTGTCACCGCAAGCGACACCCAAGCCACCCAAGGCGCTGGCGAGCTTTGAGGTTCGCGCGGTGAGTTCCTTAAACGTGAGCTTAATTTCTTTACCGTGATCATCGATCCACCAAATCGCTAATTGCTCAGGGTCCTCCTCGCCCCATCGGTCGATCACATCGCGGGCAAAATTAAAACGTTCCGGAAACTGCCAGTCGAATGCCGCGCATTCCGCAGCATAGTCTTGCATGTTGTGAGCCATCGCCGTTCCCCTCAAAACCATTGTGCAGCGGCATTCAAACAAGTGTCATCGGCGGCGTCGAGTAATGCGCAACGCTCGGCCACCTTCGGTAGTTCATAACGAAAGAAATACTGACAGGCAAGCAACTTGCCTTGATAAAAATCGCGCTCGCTGCCAGTCGCCGCACCGAGCGCACGCTCTGCAATGAGCGCTTGCTTAAGCCAAATCCAAGCAACAACGGTGTGGCCAAAGGCATCGAGATACAGGCCAGCGTTGGCGAGCGCCAGATTAATCTCACCCTCAGCCTTGAGGGCATTCAAACGCTCGGTTGTTACCAGCAACGTTTGCAGGCTTACCCGCAAAGATTGCGAGTAGGTCGCACGCGTCTCCAAGCTTGTTGACATTGCAGCCCGATCGACTTTGACCAATATATCGTCCGGCAAGTAACTAAGGGAATCGGTCCTCATCATCCAATCTACAAAACTGCTCTCATCTGATTGAAACGTGGCAAATGGTCTACTGCTAGCCAAATGTTCGCCCTTTCGTGATGTAAGATTCCATTGCGGTGTTCCCATAAGTCCCATGCTACTTTCCAGAGTTTTTTAATTAATTCAGTTGTCCATCGTTCTCCTGTATTGCTGCTCTTGATTGTTTTGTAATACCTGGTTTGAGCGTCAGTCCAATGTTTGCTCATCACTCCTAACAGCATGTATTTCCATCCTATTCTGTCCTGGTGTTGTATTGCCCGCTGTGTGATTGTCGATGTACT
>JBCCEV010000121.1:0-13137 GCA_039030125.1 Pseudomonadota bacterium
CACGAACACCTAGGGCGAGCAAGGAGATCGCGCGTCATGATTTCTTTATCTAAAGTTTTGGCGGCCAAGATCTGCATTACGCTACTCGCTTGGGCCATGCCGCTATTGCTGTTTCCATCGCGATTGCTTATCGGCCTCGGGTTCCCTGCACCACAACCTGAAATATTTCTGCGGCTGCTAGGCGTTGCTTATCTGGCGTTGGTACTGGGCTATGTGCTGGGTTATCAAAAGCTCAAGACGCGGCAATACCCGCTGGAAACGATCTGGGTTGGTATCGTTAGCAACGGCGGCGCCACTATTCTGCTTCTCCTATTTGCGTTCGACAGCGCATGGACGGGTTGGGGATGGTTCGCGCAGGCTTACATGTGGTTTTCATTAGTTAGCGTGGATCTCATCACGGCGGGTCTGGTGCTGCAGGGAGCGTTTCAGCGTCGCCATCGAGATACGACTCTAGAAACAGCCGAGTCGCTCGGCGCTCGGTTCGATGCAAGGAACAGCGCAATCTTCGGTCTGAGGCGCCTAGGAAGTGAGTTCGCGCAACTTCGAATCAACGCTGCATTCTAGGGGTATTACAATCGGGTCAATTCTCGGATAAATCGCCGAGGCGCAAGTGTCGAACGATACTCGGCCCTAGGCTGCGCAAAAACCAACTGTATAACTGTATGAATGAGGCTGCCAGCGATAGCATTGTCGATTAAATGAGACATTGGGGCCTTGGCAGACGTTGCGCGGGCTCGTTGACCGGTCGCCGCGCAGATGGGCTTTCAAGCCCATGTTTTGCAGACTAGAGAAACGCGTTCAACGTCACCGAGCCCTTCACCCGCCGCGATTTAAGAGAACAAGCTAGTGAACACAGTACCAGAGTTAGACGTTATCGTTATTGGAGCTGGGAACGCAGCGGCCTGCACCGCGCTCGCCGCAGCGGAGGCCGGCGCCCGAGTCGCGGTGCTTGAAACAGCACCGGAGCCGCTACGCGGCGGGAATTCGTCCTTTACAGCCGGTGCCATGCGTTTCGCCTACAACAGCGTCGATGACATCCGCGCTCTGGTGCCGGATCTCACCAAAGAGGAAATCGAGAACACGGATTTCGGAACCTACAGTGAGGCTCAATTCCTCGACGACCTCGCCCGCGTTACCGAATATCAGTGCGACCCCGACTTAGCGGAGCTGTTGGTGAACCGCAGTTTCAAGACCCTTCAGTGGATGCGTGGCAAAGGTGTCCGTTTCCAACCGATTTGGGGACGCCAGGCTTTTCAAGTTGATGGCAAATTCAAATTTTGGGGCGGCCTCACCCTTGAAGCATGGGGTGGCGGACCCGGGCTCGTCGATGCGCTGTTCGAGGCGATGCAAAAAGCGGAGGTTGATATCCATTACGAGGCAGAGGCCTACCAACTTGAACGCGATGACACCGGGGTCGTTGCGGTGCGCGCTCGCCTCAAGGGCGTCGATACGCGCTTACCGACTCGGGCAGTCGTCATGGCCTGCGGCGGGTTTCAGGCAAATCCCGAATGGCGCACACGCTATCTCGGCAAACATTGGGATGTCGCCAAGGTGCGCGGCACGGCGTTCAACACGGGTGCCGGACATAAGATGGCGATTGAGATCGGCGCGGCGACGCGTGGCAATTGGTCCGGTTGCCATGCGGTGGGCTGGGAGCGGAACGCCCCCGAATTCGGCGATCTCGCCGTTGGAGACGGCTTCCAAAAGCACTCCTATCCATTCGGTATCATGGTGAACGCGAATGGCCAGCGTTTTGTTGATGAAGGCGCAGATTTCCGAAATTACACCTACGCGAAATATGGGGGAGTGATCCTGTCCCAACCTGGGCAATTTGCATGGCAAGTATTTGATCAAAAAGTAACGCACTTGCTGCGCGATGAATACCGGATCCGTCAGGTAACAAAGGTGACCGCGGACACGCTTGAGGAACTCGCCGAGCGTTTAGACGACGTCGATACCAATGGCGCTTTAGCCACCTTCAAGGAATGGAATGGCGCCGTTGATGAAAGCAAGGAATTTAATCCCACCATCAAGGATGGCCGTTCAACAATCGGGCTTGCCATCCCGAAATCTAATTGGGCGAATACGCTTGATGAGCCACCCTATGAGGCCTACGCGGTCACCTGTGGGATCACCTTCACGTTCGGGGGGTTGAGGATCAACACAGAGGCACAGGTAGTGGGCAACAATCAACAGCCCATTCCAGGACTGTACGCCGCTGGAGAAATCGTTGGCGGGATCTTCTACTTCAATTATCCGGGTGGATCGGGGCTAACGAACGGTGCGGTCTTTGGGCAGATCGCGGGCAACGGGGCGGCACAATTCGCGTTGACTAAAAAGTGATCTGAATTGCTCGTGAACAACCTACCCACCTATGAGATTTATGCGCTGCGCTATGCAGTGATGGAAAATCGCCAAGCGCGCGAGAACTTTATCGCCCACGACATCCATGACGGCCTCATGCCCCTGGATTATTTTGTGTGGGCGATCATCGGCGCCGATCGAACAATCGTGGTTGATACCGGCTTTGGCGAACGTGAGGCCGCCGCGCGGGGCCGGGATTTATTGCGCACGCCGCGTGCAGCGCTGGCGACGATCGGCATCGATAGCCATGACATTAAAGATGTGATCATTACGCATCTGCACTATGACCATGCCGGCACCACCGAAGATTTCCCCAACGCACATTTTCATTTGCAAGACTTAGAAATGCAGTTCGCCACCGGCCGTCATATGCGCCACGGCATTATGCGCTATGCCTTTGCCGTGGAGGATGTGGTCAATTTTGTTCGCCATGTCTACGACCAGCGGGTAGAGTTTCATGACGGCGACGCGGAGATCGCCCCAGGGATCTCGGTGCACTATGTGGGCGGACACACGATGGGATTGCAGTGTGTCCGGGTACACACCGGACGCGGTTGGGTCGTGTTGGCCTCTGACGCGAGTCATTACTACGACAACATGTTAAAAGCTTCGCCGTTTCCAATTGTCTTTGATGTCTCTCAAATGCTTGAGGGTTACGACGTTTTGCGCAAGTGGGCCGACTCAGACGATCACATCGTGCCGGGTCACGACCCGCTGGTGCTCAAGTACTATCCCGCCGCCACACCAGAACTCGCGGGCGAAGTTGCCCGTCTCGATCTAACACCCAAAACCGATGGCTGAACCGTGCTTCATCAACGGCATCTGGCGCGAAGGCTATGGTGCTCAGCGTGAGTCGGTAAACCCAGCTGACGGCAGCGTTAACGCACTCGTGAGTCAGGCCAACACCGCGGATGTCGATGAAGCGGTCCGGGTAGCGGCCGACGCGCGCCATGCCGAGTGGCGCTACCGCGCACCACACGAGCGTGCCTTCGTATTACATCGGTTCGCGAACGCGCTCAGTGATGCGACGGACCGGCTTGCGGACTTACAGATGCGGGAAAACGGTAAGACGTTAAGCGAATGCAAAGCGCAGGTCGCAGCCTCCATTAGTATTGTTCGTTACTACGCCGGGTTGACCGAAACGCTCGAAAGCGCGGTGCATCCATCTCGTGGTGCGTTTGTCTCTTTTGACCAATACGAGCCGCATGGCGCAGTTGCGGTGATCACACCGTGGAACTCCCCCATGACCATGACCGCCCAGAAGATCGCGCCGGCCCTGGGCGCTGGCAACCAAGTGATCTTGAAACCTTCGGAACTCACGCCCCTAGTGCAGTTCGAAATGGTTCGATTAGCACACAGCGCGGGGGTGCCGGCGGAATGCTTACAGGTACTGGCTGGGGATGCTGAAGTCGGCCGCGCGCTTGTTGCGCACGCAGACATCAACATGATTTCTTTTACCGGCGGTACGCGCACTGGTGTTGCCATCGCGCAAAGTGCGGCTGACCGACTTATTCCGATCGTGCTGGAGCTTGGCGGGAAATCAGCAAACTTGGTCTTTGCGGACGCGGATTTCGAGGCCGCGATTGCTGGCGTGTTGTTCGCCATTTTTAGCTCCGGCGGCCAGTCTTGTATCGCGGGCTCCCGATTACTTGTTGAAGATGCAATCGCAGAGCACTTTCTAGACGTGTTACAGGAGCGGACTCAAACCTTGGAGATTGGCCCACCCGATGTTGCGACGACGAAAATAGGCCCCATGGCTTCATTTGAACATTGCGCGGCCGTCGAATCGAAAGTCAATGCAGGACTGAACAACGGAGGCGTGTTGGTGTGTGGTGGGCAACGGCCACAAGGGGTGGCGTATTCAAACGGCGCCTACTATGAACCCACGATCATTACCGATCTCAATCCCGGACACGCGTCATGTCAGGAAGAATTGTTCGCACCCGTGCTCACGGTCCAGACGTTCTCGGATCAGGAACAAGCGCTTGCGCTCGCTAATGGCACCGAATTTGGGTTAGCGGCAGGTGTATGGACCAGCAACATGCGGCGGGCGCTCAAAATCGGCGAGCGTCTTGAGGCGGGCACCATTTGGATTAACACCTACAAGCAACTCAGCATCGCCGCGCCCTTTGGCGGCTATAAATCGAGTGGGGTCGGGCGTGAAAAAGGGCCAACCGGATTACGCGCTTATCAACAAACGAAAAGCTACTTCCTGGGCTTGCACGACGATCCGCTGCCGTGGGCAAAGCCAAGCTAGGAAAGGCGAGGTCTTCCGACACCCCGTAGTACCGCGTGTCCAATGAATGTTGGCCATTACAGCAGCGATGCGCGTTTTTTTACGATTTTGGCGATCCGCATAAGGGCCGGGTAACAACGCTTAAAGGGAGAGAGAAATGTCCACCGAGAACATTGGGTTTATTGGCGTTGGCGTGATGGGCGAGCCGATGTGCCGCAACATCGCAGAGCAATCAGGCTCTGCGATCACCGCATTTGATTTAAGCGACGAGCCGCTATCGCGCCTCGCCAAGTCCGGCGTCGTGAAAGCGGCTTCTATCAAGGAAGTTGTAAACGCCAGTTCTATTATTTTCCTGTCGCTTCCCGGCGGCCCAGAGCTGGAACGCGTATGTCGGGGTGATGGTGGCTTGCTAACTCACGTGAGCCCAGGGCAAACCGTGGTCGATACCTCCACAGCGCCGGTGGGTCTGACCCGCGAGCTGGCGGCGCAATTTGCGGAGCTCGGTGTTGACTATGCCGACTCACCCATTGCGCGCACACGCCAAGCGGCTGAAGCGGGCACTTTGAGCATCATGGTCGGTGGGACGGGTGCTGTTTTCACCCGAATCGAACCCTTCTTGCAATGCTGTGCGTCGGATATCACCCACTGTGGCGATGTGGGCTGTGGGCAAGTTTCTAAACTCATGAACAACATGGTGCTGTTCCAGAATGTGGTCGCGATTGCCGAGGCGCTCAACGTCGCCAGACGCGCTGGGCTCGCAGACGAAGTGCTATTCGACGTTTTAAGCAAAGGATCGGCAAACAGCTTCGCGCTGCACAATCACGGTCAAAAAGCCATGTGGCCAGACAAATTCCCAGATCGCGCCTTCCCGACAACTTATGCGCAAAAAGACCTCTCCTACGCGCTGCAGTTGGCGGAGGATTGCGGGTTAGACTTAAGTGGCGCTAAAAATTCCGGCGATCTGCTGGAGCGCTCGCGTGAAGCGGGTTTCGGCGAGCTCTATTTCCCGGCGCTGGCGCGCGTGATTGCAAAATAGGTGGCTGAAGCCACTGATGGCTGCCGCGGTTGCCCCGATACCATCAAAAGGAGAGCCCGGTATTCTCACCGCCGGCTGATCCTGCTCTCGAAGCGGCCGCTGACATTGCTATGAAAGGGCCAGGCACCATCCGGACAAATGCTGCGCCTTGCGTCGGTGACAAACAGTTCTCCTAAACCGGCTTGGGGTTCGCAAAACCATTGACCCGGGCTGGATGACGCCGTTCTCGTCAATCAGCGGGGGGACATCGATACGTGATGCGTGCCGGCACGTGTGTCTTGCGCGAATACGAGATACCGGCGTTGCAATTGAAGGCGGCGATGATAACCGCGGGTGGTTCAGCTTGGATGGAGATCGCGGAGAATTAAAGTGGGACTAAGCGAACGTTTAAGGCATCAGCAGCCGCAGCGCACCACGTCCGCTTGCGATGGCCGGCCATTTATCGATGTCTAAAAGGACTTCAGTTAGCGTACAAGGTTTATAAATCAACCTGGCGCCCGCTTTTTCCGTCACCAACAGGCTCGCCGCCTCGGCAATCCCGGGGGCATGCGCAACCAACAGGAGCTGGGCAACGCTCTGGTCTTGTTTTGCCGCTTGCCTCATCAGCTCTTCGGCGGTCGCGGTATAGAGATGCTTGTATGAATCGATCGGTGTATTCCAACCAGCCGCATTAGCAACCAGTTCAGTTGTTTGCACCGCGCGCACGGCCGCGGAGCATTCAATTTTATCCGGCGCGTATCCGCGCGTTTTAAGAAACGCGCCTAAGTTTCGTGCTTGGCTCTCACCAAATTCAGTCAGCGGCCGCTCCGATTCCGCGACCTCGGGAGTTAGATCGACGGCTTCAGCGTGGCGGAGCAACAACAGTGATTTCATCTGAGTATTCTAGAGTTACTGGGATTTAACTGTAGCTGCTCGCGGATCGGCTAGCGGCTCGGGTGGCCGCAAAACTCGACAACCATCAGAGAATTCAAGCGGCGCTGCGGTGATCGACCGAAGTTCGCCTTGAGTCAATCCGTGCAAGATATCCGTGACCAGTAACCCATTGTCGGTAACATCAATGACGGCGACATCGGCATAAATCCGATCGACGCACGCCAAACCCGATGCGGGCAGCGTACAACGTTCCATAAGCTTCGGTTGGCCTTGCTTGTCGAGCAAGCTCGATAGCATTACCCACACCTGATTAACGCCCGCGACCAGATCCATCGCGCCACCGACAGCGGGGGGTTTGGGCCCGGGAATGAGCCAATTCGCAATATCGCCGCACGACGAGACTTGGTACGCACCCATGATCGCGATGTCGATGTGCCCGCCGCGGATCATGGCGTAAGAATCAACGTGATCGAAGTACGCACCACCTGGAGACATCGTCACCGGTGCCTTAGCGACATCGATGATGTCCATATCGATACGACCATGATCTGGTGCAGGACCCATACCGAGTATGCCGTTGTCCGAATGGATGACGATTTCACGGTCTTCGGCGATCCAGTCGACCACCAACATTGGCATCCCGATCCCGAGATTGACATAACTACCGCCGGGAATATCTTGTGCCACGCGGCGTGCGATATCGGCTGGCTTCAGATTCATGTTCTACAGGCGCTCACGTCGAGTCGAATTATCACATCTAACCCACGTAGCAAGCGGGAATGCATCGTCGTAGACTGCGTTACCGCTTAAGTGTTGAGGGCAGAATTTAGCAAAATGAGCGAAGTAAACGTTCGAAACGATGTCGAAATTAATCGCATCAAGGCGATCGCGGATAGTGGTAACGATAAGCCCGTCCTCATGTTGAACCTCAATTTCTATTCAGAGGAAGCGGCGTTCCCCGACGGCAAATTGTACGAAGACTACATGAGCGTCTTGGAGAACTTCTTACCCGTAGTGGGTGCCAAGATCCTGTGGCGTCACCCGGTATTCGGCCAGGTTACCGGCGAGCAGCCCCTACATGAGGTCTTGGCGGCTTGGTATCCAACCCACCAAGCGTTCTTGGATTTACCAACGGCGCCGGGTGCGGAGGAAAATTTTCGCTTGCGCGCGCTCGCGGTCGAACGCGCCGTGATCCATCGCGCACCAGGCGAGGTTTATCCCTTCATGCCGTAGGCTCCTTTGGTGTAGAGCCAAAAACCAACCACTTTGCTTGTGTCGAGGTCCCCAAGGGAAGGTCAATAATGACCGGGCGTCTGATCCGGGATGACGTCACGGAAGCGGTTTTCCGTTCGCTCACATCGCGGTCAACAAACCTCAACATCGTCGGGGGATGCAACGGATCCGGCAAAACCGATCATGGCGACTCGAATGGCCACAGTAGAATCAGGGCGTGGGGGGAACAACCGTGCTCGAAGGGGTCTTGGTGGAGGCCTTAGCGAGGTTTGTCAAA
This sequence comes from Pseudomonadota bacterium, assembly GCA_039030125.1. Lineage (GTDB taxonomy): Bacteria > Pseudomonadota > Gammaproteobacteria > JBCCEV01. The sequence goes on from JBCCEV010000121.1 coordinate 8,020, forward strand.
CACGAGTTCACTGTTCAATCTGCAGATCCGCGGGGCCGGTTGCGGGGAAACCGCGAGTGAACAAGACCATGCCGGACCCACTTGAGGATCGCTACGGCTAGCCGCAAATATCCTCAGAACGTCGATATAAATAACTAATTTATATCGTTTATTTTATATTTTGCCCCAGCCCTCTCGGGCCCGATCTGGCCGCTCTCGCCGAGCCCCTGATCTTGTATGATCCCGCCTTGGTTTTTTTCGTGCATAACGGTTTAGTCTGATGAGTGATGGTAAACGGGTGTGGCTGTTTCGCGATGGCAACGCGGAACTTCGCGGGCTTCTCGGCGGCAAGGGTGCGAACCTTGCTGAGATGACCAATATCGGGCTGCCGGTGCCGCCCGGATTTACGATCACCACCGATGTCTGCAACGAATACTATAGCGATGGCGGCAAGCTACCAGACGGCTTGATGGCGGATGTCCGCAAGGCACTGGGTGATGTCGAAGCAGCCATCGGAAAACAGTTAGGGGATCAATCAGACCCCCTGCTTGTGTCCGTGCGTTCGGGCGCCAAGTTCAGCATGCCGGGCATGATGGACACCATCCTTAATCTCGGCTTAAACGATGAAACCATCGAGGGTCTTATCGCGAGCACCGGCGATGCACGATTCGCCTACGACGCCTATCGCCGCTTTATCATGATGTTCAGTAACGTCGTGCTCGATGTTCCTAAAGAGGATTACGAACATGTTTTCTCCGAGCTTAAAGATCGAGTGGGCGCACTCCAGGATACCGATGTCAGCGCTGACGATCTCAAAGCATTATGCGAAACCTATAAAGATTTAACGCGCGAACGTGCTGGCCGCGAGTTTCCGCAAGACGTGATGGCCCAGCTTGAAGACGCCATTGAGGCGGTCTTTCGGTCGTGGAATAACGAGCGCGCCATTCTTTACCGCAAGATGGAAAACATCGCCGACGATCTGGGCACCGCGGTTAACGTGCAGTCGATGGTGTTCGGCAACAAAGGCGACACTTCCGGGACAGGAGTTGCGTTCACGCGCAATCCTGCAACGGGCGAACCGACGCTCTACGGCGAGTACCTCATGAACGCCCAGGGCGAAGATGTGGTGGCGGGCGTGCGCACGCCGATGGATATCGGCGAGCTCGCCGCACAGAACCCTGAGATTTTCGAACAGTTCACCAATATCGCTGATCGCCTTGAACAGCACTATCGTGATGCGCAGGACATCGAGTTCACCATCGAGAATGGCCGTTTGTTCATGCTTCAGTGCCGGGCCGGTAAACGCACGCGCAGCGCGGCCGTGCGGATCGCGGTAGATATGGTCAACGAGGGTTTGATCAGTCGCGAAGAAGCCATTCTCGACCGGGTGTCCCCCGCGCAACTCGAACAAACCATGCACCCGCGTTTCGCCGAAACTCCAGCCGATCGTGAGTTCGCGCGGGGCATGAACGCGGGTCCCGGCGCCGCCGCCGGGCGGATCGTGTTTGATTCAGATAAGGCTGTTGAGATGCAAACCGCCGATCCGGGTGTCGCCATCATTTTGGTTCGCGATGAAACGAACCCGGATGACCTGGCAGGCATGCTCGCCAGCAAAGGTGTACTAACCAGCCGTGGCGGACGGACCTCACATGCGGCCTTGGTCGCGCGCCAGTTTGGGATCCCAACCGTTTGCGGATGCGCTGAGCTCGAGATCGACTGGAATGCCCGCACCGTATCGGCGCGGGGGCAGACCCTTAAGGAAGGCGATTGGATCTCGATCGACGGCAGCGAAGGTGCAGTTTATACGGGACAGCTGCGCACCGAAGCGGTCACCGAATCCGAAGAGGTGGCTGCGTTGATGGCATGGGCGGACGGCAACCGCACGCTCGGCGTAAGAGCAAACGCTGACACACCTGAACAAGCGGCGGAAGCGGTATCGCTTGGTGCCGAGGGAATAGGCTTATGCCGCACCGAACATATGTTCCTAGGAGATCGGGTACCCCTGGTGCGCAAGCTGATCCTTGCCGAACACGAGAGTGACCGATCCGAGGCCTTAGACGCCCTGCTCCCCCTTCAACAAGACGATTTCGCGGGGATCTTCAGAGCCATGGGCGGGCGCCCTGTCACTATCCGACTAATCGACCCACCGCTTCATGAATTTCTGCCAGCGGAAACTGAACTGCTTGAAGAAGTCACGCGGCTAGAATGCAACGACCCGAACGCCACCGAGCTAGCAGACAAGCGCCGTCTATTAAACGCCGTGCGCGGTATGCACGAAGCGAACCCGATGTTGGGTTTGCGCGGCTGCCGCCTTTCCATCGTCATGCCGGGGATCGTCGAGATGCAAGTCACGGCCATCATTCGCGCTGCTTGCGGGCTGGCCAAGGAAGGGATGGCGGTGCATCCTGAGATCATGATCCCACTGGTGGGTCATGTAAATGAACTCAGGGTAATTAAGGAAGGCTTGGAGAAAACCGCTAAAAAAACCATGAGCGCCGAGGGAATCGAAGTCGATTACAAATTTGGCACCATGATCGAAATCCCGCGCGCGGCACTCACGGCACCCGAGATCGCCAAGGAAGCGTCCTTCTTCAGTTTCGGCACCAACGACCTCACGCAAATGGTGTTCGGGATGAGTCGCGACGATGCCGGTCGCTTCATGACCGAATATTTGAACCAAGATATCCTGCCCAAAGATCCTACAGAATCGATCGACATCGCTGGCGTTGGACGGCTCATGCGGCTGTGTGTAGAGGACGCACGGGCGGTCAATCCGGAGCTGAAAATTGGGATCTGTGGCGAGCACGGTGGCGACCCAGACTCAATTTCGTTTTGTCACGCGCTCGGCATGGACTACGTTAGCTGTTCGCCAAAACGCATCCCCATCGCGCGCTACGCGGCGGCGCAGGCGGCACTGGCGGCGGCGAAAAAGAACTAGCGGGCTAGAGGTGCGGCTGCCCATGTCCCGAGGACGGAATCGGAACGGACTGCGATCCGGCAGGGTCCTTGTGGCAACTATTTAACGGCTAGCGTGGGCGTGGATGGTCTTAAAACGATGGCCGAGTTTGCTTCAACCTTATCGGCGGCGTTCTGCGGGCACAGTCCAATAGCCGCGCTTGGCGCTTTCTAAGCGTACTCGTGTGCGCATTGGTCGCCTTGTTATCGGCTCGAGTGACTTGCTTTGGCGCAAGTCCATTACCCGCTCCGGCGTGAATTACCGCGAGTTGTTGGGGTCGATACAATCGCGACTGCGATGCTTGGTTTGAATGTCGCCGCACTGGAACGCTTCAAAGTCTCCACGTATCTGTTTGGGCTGTTTGGGTTCCCGGCGATGACGCCGACCAAATTCATCGCTATTGTGTTGCACTCGCAATCCAGTGTGCGAGTTCGCTGACATGCCACTAGACCACCCACTGCTTTACCCAATGTTGGCGCATCTGCTCTGGGTTACGTTGCTCTATGGCTGGCTTACCATCGTACGGGCACCAACGGCCTGGTCGGTTGGGGCGCGAAAAGACGGTAGCAACCCGTTCGCCGCTATTGAAATGCGGATCACCGCAAATTTAAGGAATCAGTTTGAGTGGCCACTGTTCTTCTACGTGGTCTGTTTGCTCTTCCTACAAGAACCATCGTCACCTCACGGCTCGGAGATCTGGCTCGCCTGGCTATTTGTTATTGGTCGTTTTTTACACAGTGGTATACAGATCATGACAAGCAACGTGAGACTTCGCGGCGTCATATTCACGGTTAATTTTGTTGCCGTACTTGGCATGTGGCTGGCGCTACTCACCTGATGGGCCATCAGGCCAGCAACCCCGTGCAGCCACTTGATGGCAGCAACCTGGCAGCCGTGATCGAGCTGCTGGCAATGAATTCATTACTGAACGTTGATCTCAACGCTCAACATTTAGCGAACTTCGTCGGGATCACCACCGATGACACCTTGATTGCGATTGGCGGTCTCGAAGTGTATGAACGCACTGCATTATTGCGTTCTCTCGCGACCCACCCTGACTTTCGCGATCGCGGCTTAGCACGGATGATTGTTGTAGAACTCGAACGCTTGGCATGCCGCAAGCGTATCGAGGCCATCTATCTGCTGACCGACACCGCCGAGAAATATTTCGAGAATCAGGGTTATCGCCGGTCCTCACGGTCGGGCGCACCATGGGAAATCGCCTCGACGGCTCAATTTTCAGAACTTTGCTCGGACACCGCGACGTTGATGGTGAAAAATTTTGGCGAGCGCTAGCTTGTTGCCATAGCCGTCACGCATCTGGGTGTCCCGCGACTTCTTTTAGCTCTTGCAGTAACGCATCACAAATGTGATGCAAGGGATCGTTCTTGCGTCGTAGCATCACTAGCTGACGTGAGTGTTGAGGGCTACCAAACGGGATCGCCTTCAGTTCTTGATGGAAATTCTGCTCCCCAACTCTTTTGGGCACAATTGAAACACCCAAGCCGTGACGCACCATCGCCGCGATGGCATCCAATCCATCCATCTCAAAATTTACGGGAAAACTAAGTCCCAACTCATCAAGCTGTCGTTCGATTTCTTGTCCTACCCAAGTGTTTCGGCTGAACCAAATGAACGGATAATTACAAAGCAATTCGAGTGGATCGGTTTCCGGGCAGGTTCCCAGTGCTAAGACATACAGTGGTTCGGTTGCAACGTGGTGAATACTGAGGCCGTGTTGAGGAAAACGAGGCTCAGTGGTCACGGCTAAATCGAGCTTGCCGGCTTTCACCTGTTGCGCCAGCTCCTGCGAGAGCGAGTTTGTGATCGTGATTTCCACCTCGGGGTAGCGCGCTCTAAAGCGCTGCAGGGCTTGCGGCACGAGAAGGCTGGACGCACTGGGCACCACCCCGATGTGCAGCGACCCTGCAATGGTATGTTTGTTCGAGCGTTGTTTGATCCCCTCGATCAGATCGAGCACTCGGCTCGCCTGCTCAGCGAGATCGAACCCATCCTTCGTTAGCGTTGGTGGACGAGATGAACGGTCCACTAGAGGCACCCCCAGCTCCTCCTCGAGCGAACGAATATGTAAGCTCACCGTGGAGTGGCTCATGTTGAGTACTTCGCTAACCCGGATAAAAGACCGATGCACCGCGACGTTCGAGATGGTCTTCAATTGCTGC
>JBCCEV010000122.1:0-12985 GCA_039030125.1 Pseudomonadota bacterium
AAAAAATACACGCGATGAATTTGGAGCGCGATCGAGCACCGGTAGGAAATCCGGTAGTGTCGGACGCGCCCCTATCCAGCGATGGGTTTCTTCCTTTGCCACCTCTGGCAGCAGGTCGTCGATATGCCGTTTCAGTAAATCCGCGCGGTCCCAGTTCGGCGGTGTCGTTGCATTCGCGGTTACAAATTCCGTGGTCCCTGCCAGCCGCAACCCGCTGGTCATGGGGGTGGCGTAAAACCCGCGTTCGTAAAACCCCAGCGGACAATCAAATGATATTTCATCATGACTCACTTCGACGTGATAACCGCGCTCCGCGACAAGAGGTACCGGTAGACCCAACGTTTTTGTCAGCGCCCCCGACTCAAAGCCCGCGCACACCGCAACCTTGCTAACCGTTCGAATCCGGTCGGAGCCATTTAGCGTAACGCTCCCTTCCATCGGCACGATGCCCCGGATGGTATCGCACACAAACTTACCGCCGGCTTCAATGAAATGCTCAAAAAGCCTTGCGGTAACAGCATGCGGGCTGACCACATGCATGCCATCCGGATAAAAAACCGCGTGTTTTATCGCCCCCGCCACTTCGACAATTTCTTCGCGCAACTCGCGCGCGTCCAAGGCTCGCCATTCAATCCCGTGGCGGGTTTGCATTTCGCGTTCGAAATGCGTTGCCTCAAGGCCGCCATCGGTCTCAAAAAGTTTGTATGCGCCCGCCTTTTTGACCAAATCGTCGAGGTGCTCTTCCCTGATCACCTCAAGCCAAGCATCGGCCGCACGGATCTGCAACGATGCAAGCGCAGCGATCCCCCGCTCGCCCGCCGCGCCGCTACAGGCGCTCAGATACTTAGTCAGCCACGGAACCAACGCTAGCGACTGCCGCCAATTGACGGAAATCGGACCAAGTGGATCGCTCAAAATTTTCGGCAGCGATCGCAAGATCCTGCCGTGGGCCAAGGGTAGGATCTCGTCGGTTGCGATGAACCCGGCGTTGCCGAACGAGGTCCCTTCACCAGGCCCTTGGCGATCGATTAACGTGACCCGAAAACCTTCGCGCTGTAGCGCGCGTGCGAGCTGCACGCCGACGATACCAGCGCCAATGACAGCGATGTCTTCTGAGGTCATGGAGCGTGCTCAGAGTTATTGCGATAGGTTGCGTAACCGCGCGACGCTATTCCCAGCCCGTTATGCCGTAGCCCCGTTCGCGCAAGCACTGCTCCACGTAACGGCGCTTTGCCGAATTCGGGCGCGGCCCTGAAAAAATCGAATTTAAAAATGACGTAACCCCGAGACTTGCCGCGCCCGTTGCGGCACCCAGTCCCGCGTGGCCATGCACCGCCCCTACGGCCCCGCCGATGGCACCACCGTATAAACCGCCTTTCGCGGTGTCCTTCGCGATGTCCTTCCCTTCTTTTAGTGCGTGCTGAGCATCGAGATGCTTTGCTTCTCGTTCGCACTCTTGGATGTCTTGTGTCACCTTTTCAGTTTCCACTTCGCTGGAATTCGAAACTTGGTAGAGCTTCGGTTGCGGTCCGGAACAGCTACTTGCGAGCAGCATGACGGCGATCATGAGGATCCTTCTCATCGGTAAACCTGGGACATATGATGGAGTGAAGATTACTCCATAGCGAAATAAACCGAAACACAGCGATAACCGTGGTTAAACCTCTCGATCACCTCGTGTACGCTGCACCCAACCTCGAAGCGGCGGTGGCAGACATTGAAAATCGGCTTGGGCTGCGCCCGCTGACCGGCGGTCGTCACCCGGGGCTTGGTACGCATAATGCACTGATCGGGTTGGGGCCGCGTTGCTATCTTGAAATCATCGGACCGGATCCCGAGCAAAGCGCATTCAACGGCGTGCGACCTTTCGCCATCGATTCGCTCGCTTCGGGATCGCTGGTGACCTGGGCTGCCGCCAGCAGCGATCTTGATTCGCTTGTCGCCAACGCCCGCGCACAAAGTGTGGATCTTGGAGCGGTTCGCCCGATGACGCGGGAGACGCCCGAAGGCTCGCTGCTGAGTTGGTCTCTCACCTGGTTGCCAGGCGCCCAAATGCCGCGCGCGATCCCTTTCTTCATCGACTGGGGAGACACACCCCACCCTGCTTCGCGTTGCTCCGCGCAGGCAAGACTCGAAGAATTTTCAATCCAACATCCCAAGGCGCACACGATCAACGAGGCATTGGGACTGGATGTTCAGGCAACAAAAGCACCGCGCGCGGGTTTGTCAGCCAAGATCAGCTATCAAGGTCGGAACTTGGAACTCGCTTCTCATTAATTATGCCGGTGAACATCACCCTTGAGCGTCCTCGGATACCCAGGTGATCGGGAAAAACGCTTCGTCCATCACAACGTCATCCGGTCGCTTATAGCGGCTATAAACTGGATTGGTATTGCTTTCATGAAAACGCGCATCGGCGCTCATGCAATGGGCGACTAACGAGCGACGTGGGCGCTCAGATCTGTTGGTTTCAGATCCATGCCACAACCAACCATGATGGAAGGCCGCATCGCCCGCATTTACGACAAGAGGTTCGCCCACCGGATCGTCTATCCCGGCCGCCTTCGCAGCCTCGATAAGCGCCGCTTGCGGCTTATCCGGTGCGTGAAACTCAACGCGATCTTCGACCCTTGGCCAGCGATGCGAACCGCGCATATAAGTCACGCTGCCGCCTTCGGCGCTGGTGTCATCCAAGGCCATCCAGCAACTCACCATATCGCTTGGAACCACCCAATCTTCGTAAGCTGAATCTTGGTGAAAACCGATCGCCTTGCCGCCAGGTGGTTTCCAAAACAGATTATCCTGATTAATGCGCGCGCCCGGCCAACCACCGAGCTGTGCGCAAAAACGTCCTATCGTTGCATTCAAAACGACCCGCGCGATCACAGGGTCCGCTTTCCACGCGTTGCAAATTTGCCGAGTCACATCGTTGGGATCGCGTCCGGCCCGCCAATTCACTTCATCTGGCATAACGCCGGTTTGGTATTGGCCAGCAAAGAGCGCCTCGAACCGCGCAAGTAATAATTGTACTAATGGTTTCGTCAGCAATCCGCGAACGACCAAAAAACCGTCACGCTTGAACGCTGCACGCTGCGTAACCGTCAAAGCAAGGTCTGCGATTTGGTGTTCGGCGCTAGTCATGCGTTAATCATAACGAGGATCGGGTAGACAACTCATCAGTGACCACTGTGTCGTCATCACTAGCGCAAGCAGTTAGCCAAAAGACACCGTTTTTCTACGGCTGGGTGATTGTTTCGTTCGCCTTTTTTATTCTGGCGCTGGCCTACGGCGTTCAATACTCGTTCGGTGTTTTCATTCCGGTGATGATGAACGATCTCGGTTGGGACCGCGCCACACTCGGCGGCGCGTTCTCGCTCTACGCGATGGTTTATCTGTCTATCACCGTGGTTAGCGGACGCTTGACCGATTTGTGGGGACCGAAAGTCGTCCTGAGCATCGGCGGCTTTCTAATTGGCATTGGGTTAATTGGCACAAGCCGCGCAACCGAGCCTTGGCATATCTTCTTTTGGTACGGTCTGGTCGCGGCCCTCGGCATGAGCACCGCCTATATTCCGTGCAACGTCACGGTTGCACGGTGGTTCCAGCGCCGGCGAGGTCTCGCAGTAGGTCTCGCCTCGAGCGGCTCCAGTTGCGGTATTTTTATCGTGCCGCTGATCGCGGTCATGCTACTTGGCGAGACGAGTTGGCGGACCGCCTTGGCGGGATTAGGCTCAGGTTTGTTAGTGCTCACGCTAGTCTCCGCGCGTTTCATGGTGCGCAGTCCCGCTGATCTTGGATTGCAAGTAGATGGGGCAAGCGGTGCCAGTGAGACAGGCAGCGCGGCGGATATCACTGCCTCATGGAGCTTTGCCCAGGCGCGTCATACGTCTTGTTTTTGGATCTTTGCGATCGGTTTCCTCTTCACACTGATCCCCATGCCCGTGCCGTTCGTTCACCTCCCCGTTTTCGCGCTCGATCTCAAACTCAGCGATCAAACAGGCGCATCAGCGGTGAGCATCGTGGGCTTCTCGGCGCTAGTTGGCGGGATTTCTCTCGGCTCATTCTCCGATCGGGTTGGCCCTAAGAATGCATTCTTAGTTGCCTTAGCCGCTCAAGGCCTCGCGTTTATTTGTTTGCTTCTCGCGAAATCAAGTTTCGGCTTGTTCTTAGGCGCTGTTGCATTTGGTGTCTTCTATGGCGGCTTCTCTGCCATCTTCCCGGCCCTTTTCATCTATTTATTTGGTCCATTGCATGCAGCAACGATTGGTGGGGTCATCATCGGGTTCGGCGGTCTGCTAGGGTCTTGGGGGCCAGCTTTAGTCGGGTATCTTCGCGATACCCAAGGTAACTACCAGGATGGCTTTGGCTTTTGTCTGGCGTCCTCAATGATTGCTATCGTGCTAACAACGATATTGAAGCCCCCAGCGACCAAAGGATTGACGCAATGAGCCCGCAACACAGGGGCTGCTGCTTGTGCGGCGCTAGTGTTTTCCGCGCCGTGGACCTTACCCTCTTGCATGCGGTATTCGTTGCCAATCGCCCCCCTTTTGGCCCGCGAGTGATAGAGCTGGCAACTTTTGAATACGCTGGAATGGCGCACCGATCGTGAATAACGACTTAGCTCCTGCATTCGTCAGTTGGCAATGCCGCATTCGGCAACATGCCGCGCGGCGCAACGACGGGCGGCCAAGCTCGGGAATGCAACCGACCGCGTCGATTGACGATCGCGTGATCGCCTCGTTCGTCAGTTTGCTCGTCCCGAATCAGCCGACGGACAACATCACGCATCTTAAGTACCTGCATAAGAAAACGTTCGACCCCCGCGAGCGTTATCAAGCGATCCTCAAACTCTTATGCGGCACGTACTTCCAAAACCCGGCTGAATTCTCAGATTGTCTGCTCGCTATTTTCAACAAAAATTCGAAAACCGCAGCTCACTTACGACGAGAAAACTCGTGTTTGCTAAGCTTTGAGCAATTCGGTCAGCATTGGCGATTTAGTTGTGCGGTGCACGCCGAAAAACCGGAATCACCGGCCTATCAGGCGGCCTTTTGGTACAGCGCCATGTTCAACCCAGCGCTACACGATGAGATCGAAATCCTACGCTTCGCTCCAGACTGGCAGACAGCCGAGGCTGTGCCGCCAATTCCCTAATCAACCACCCTTTAGGGGCGCTTGACGGCCCCCAGCGTCGAGTCTTACCTTTGTTCAGCCTAGCTTCCGCGCCTCGGCTCGCCGGCGTCAACACGCGATAGGGAACCCAATGTCACCACGAATAAATGATCAACCTGATAGCGATGCGTCAGCTATTTTTTAGCCTGCAAAACAGAAGTAATTTCATGTGGCCGCTGTTACTGGCAATTGCGTCAGGATGCGCTACCAATAACGCATATCGACCTCCATCGGAAGCGCAAACCGATGCTGCCAATATTGTTGGCCACTCGAAGAAACATGGCATCTATGATTGGGAAAATTTTAGCCTCGTAAGTATAGACAACAAAGCCATTTCCCATTTTCCGCTTTCGAGCCCCTGGAAGAAAAAGGTGAAAATTGCGGCAGGAGAAAGAGAACTTGTCTTATTCTCGAAATTTAACCGGGGACTGTCAGATCCGTGTCCCTGCCAAGCATTCGCTCATCTTAGTCTCCAGGTAGAAGCTGGAATTTCGTACGAAATAAGAGGCCGCATATCGGGAATTGATATCGAATTCTGGATCGAAGATTCGACGGGTCGGGTAGTAGCAGGTCCAACCAAAGCCACCTACCATGCTTCTTCAAAAGCTAGCACCACAATTATTATGTGAGGCAACCCGTTGTTCAGAATTCTAGATAAAACGGCATATCTGATTTTCGCCTTGGTAGCGGCACTGGTGGGCTGCGGTGCGTCTGGCCCGGCCTACAAAGCTGCAGCTAGTTCCGATAACTCGTTAGCGACCATCTACATCTATCGGCCGAAAACACTATTTAACTGGGGGGGAAGTCCCGGAGTCTTTCTAGACGGCAATCGCGAATTTGATCTAAAAATGGGTGGGTATGGCGTACTGCGCGTGAAGCCGGGGAAACACGTAATCATTGTAAAAGGAAGAACACTTATTGATAACTGGTACCCAGGACCGGTGACGATGGAGCTCAACCTGTCGGCCGGGTCCGAAAGCTATTTGCGATTGCGTCCCAAAGGAGTCGTTGTACCGGCGGGCAATATCGTCACTACATCCAGCTCCGCAGAACTACTCCTTCTCGATAAAGACAAAGCGCTTCCAGAACTCACGAAAATGCGAAGTTCACAATAGCAAAGACGCTACCTCATCTACCGGAGGCGTCCTCGGGTAACCTGGGAACCGCACCCCGGCTCCCAACTGGAATAACGACGTTCACGCCCCTCCCAAATCACGCTTGACGGCCCCAGCGTCGAGTTGTACTGTATTAAACAAAAATTAATATCGTGCAACTTCGGTTTCGCCTGAAACTATTTTCGAGCGCGCGGACCCGGCGCGAAGTTGGCCATACCCACACGAGAGGACACGCGCCATGCCAGAAACAACGGCAACTAAATATCTAATCATCGGCGCGGGGATCCACGGGCTAAGCACGGCCTATCATTTGGCCGTTCAACTCAAAGCACGCGGCAAAGGCTCGGGCCACGACATTCTTGTTATCGACAAGAGTGGCGTTGCTGCTGGCGCTTCGGGAATTGCGTGCGGGGTGATCCGCAACAACTATTACCAACCGGCAATGCGCGAACTGATGGCCCATAGCGTCGAGGTTTGGGATAGCGACCCCAAAGCTCTGAGTTATCACCCTGTCGGTTACATGCAGATCTCGCCGGAGGTGATGCATGAGGACGTCGCGTCCATCGCGAGGCAACAAAAGGAAATTGGCTACGAATCGACGTTTGTTGAAGGCAAGGACGAGTCCCTCGCCTACATGAAAAATATTTTCCATGATTGGCAAGCGCAGAATATTACTTCGGTGCTGCACGAAAAACGTGGCGGTTATGCCAATAACAAGCCCAGCATGTTTGGCCTTGCAGCGAAGGCGGAGGCCGAAGGGGTGACGATTAAGACGGGGCTTAAGGTAATTGCCTATGAAGGCGCATCCACGTCCACCGACGCTATTGCGGCGGTAATGACCGATCAAGGCTCGATTGAATGTGAGTACGTGGTTATCGGCGTGGGACCCTGGGTAAAACAACAATGGGATCTTCTTGAACTGCCAAAAAGCATCACCATCAGGGGAAGCGACGGGGCAACGCATGAGAACGTGCCGATGTGGGTCTACTGGTCGTTACAGGAAGGCACGTTGGGGGTCGATCCGAATTTCCTGAAGACTAATGACGGCAACATGCCGCCAGTGATCCACGTCGATACCGATGCTCCGCTCATCGGTGATGACGATGGCGAAGTAATCACCGAGGACATGTGGGGCTTGTATTACAAGCCGGATTTTAACTTCGGTGGCGTTCAAGGCGGCGCGGTTCCAGATCAAATCTCGACCCCGGTCGATCAAGTCCAAGTCGATCCTTATGGACCAGAATCGCCCGATTACGTGATGGGTAAAGCTTTCGCGCGACGTTGGGTTTCGGGACTCGCCCACTGCCAAAAACGATTTGAAGGGCAACTCGCCCACTATAAAGACGAGCCGTCTGGTGGCATCGGCTGTTTAACGCCCGACAGTTTTCCGATATTCGATACCTTCCGAGAAAACTGCTACATCATCGCCGACTCTAACCACGGTTACAAAATGATCGGTGTCGGCAAACTCGTTGCCGAAGAAATTCTGGGGTCACCGACAAAACTCCTAGAGCCGTTTCGATTTTCGCGCTATGCCCAAGGCGCATTACACCCAGTTTCCAACAGCCCCTTTCCCTGGAGTTAACAACAACCAACGAGGACTACCCCATGGCAGAGACTGATCTAGAACGCTACGTCCAAACCCCCGGGCGTGCAGAATTGGTAAAGCAGGTTCGCGAGAAAATTAATGAGCTTGGGATCCGCTACATCTATTATCAATTCATTTCGGTCACCGGCCGCATTGTCGGCAAAGGGATCCCTGCCGACCATTGGGAGAAAACCGCGGAGCGCGGTTTCCAACTCGTTTATGGCTCCACGGCTAATCTCTACGTCGATCGTCACGGTGAATACATCGGCTACGGACCTGAGGCGATGGAGCTGGTTGGGATCCCCGATCCCGAAACATTTTGCCAGTTGCCGTGGGATAAACGTGTTGCTCGGGTGTTTTGTTGCTGCTTCCGCAACCGCGAAGAACGCGAAAATCCGGGGGGCGCGCTAACCGCTGATTGCCGCGGCAACCTCAAACGCTTTCACACAGAATTTAAAGACAAATACAAACTCGATTTCCGCGTCGGTACCGAGCCCGAAATGATGTGGCTCAAACGCGGCGAAGACGGCAAGCCTGATGGCGGCGTCACGCTACCTAACTGCTATCACATCGATCAGTTTGAGATGCTCCGACCGGTGTTCATGCAAGTGATCGAATATTGTCAGGCCATGGGTCTGGATATGATCCAAGGCGACCACGAAGATGCGCCCGGGCAGTTAGAGTTGAACTGGACATTCGACGATGTGGTACGCAATGCGGACCGGCTGTCTACCTATCGTCAGATATGTGCCCAGGTTGCGCGCGAAAACAACCTCATTGCATGCTTTATGACCAAGCCATTCATGGGTGTGTCAGCGTCGGGGTGTCACACCAATATTTCTTTATGGCGCGGTGGCGAAGAGCGTGTAAACACTCTGCATAACGACCCGCTTCCGGGGATGGAAGGCGTATTTACTTACCTTGAAGGTGGCGAGAATACCTTCATGCCTGATACCGACGATATCCAATTGCCGGGTAAGGTTGGGCTGCAAGCCGTTGGTGGAATCGTCAAACACCTGGGCGCTCTTACCGCGATCGGCTGCTCCACAGTGAACTCCTACCGGCGTCTCTGGGACGTGGGGTATTGGGCACCGGTCTTCGCCGATTGGGGCTTCCAGAATCGCACGACGGGCTTGCGGATCTCGGCGCCGGGGCGCTTCGAGTACCGCGCGGTGGATTCCATGGTGAATCCCTATTTGCTCGGTGCCGCGCTGCTGAAGGCCTTCGAGGACGGCATCGACAATAATATTGACCCCGGCGAGCCCGAGAACCGCAACATCTATCAAGCCATGGAAGCCGGCAAGCAGGTCAAAAAACTGCCGATGTCGCTGGGTGACGCGCTTGAGCGTCTCGCCAACGATGAGATCATCAAGTCGTCCATGCCCGATGAGATGTACAAGGTTTACCACTGGTACAAGAACGACGAGTGGGAGAAGTTCATGGCCACCGTCACCGATTGGGATCTTGAAACCTACATCGACTGTTTGCCGTAAGGTTTTACTACTTCGGAGAAAGAACATGTGTGGCATTGCAGGTGTCATTCACAAAGGGAGCGCTGAAAACATTGGTCAAGAAATGACCTCGATGTTGCAGGCCCTCCGCCACCGGGGCCCGGACTCCACCGGTTTTGCTCTTTACGCGCCCCCGCGGGAAGCGGCCGACTATGTCATGCGCTTCAAAGTCGCCGAGGGCGAAGAGGCGCGCACGGGCTTTGCGATCGCCAAGCAGATGGCGGATCGGCGGGCCACCGTCGACGAACGCTTACAGGAACTTGGGGCAAATATCGGTGCGACCACCAGCATTGATGATTACGCGTTTCGCTACGAACTCAGCTTCAATGGCGATTTGCGAAAATTGGCGAGCTATGTCGAGGACATCGAAGCGGTCGAGATATTGTCGCTCGGCCACGCGCTGGAGCTGGTCAAGGATTTGGGAGACGCCGGCACGGTTGCGGATCAATACACGCTCACCGAATTCCGCGGCACCCATGCAATCGGCCACACCCGGATGGCCACTGAGTCGGACGTCGACATTCGCTCAGCACATCCATACTGGGCCTATCCGTTTTCCGATGTGTCGGTCGTTCATAACGGACAGCTCACCAATTATTGGACGAAGCGCCGGGAGCTTGAACGCCGCGGTCATCGATTTATGTCGGATTGCGACTCCGAACTCATCGCTGTGTATGTCGCCGATGCAATTGACCAGGGCGAAGACCTTGAAGCGGCGATGCAGCGCTCGATTCATGAGCTGGACGGCGTATTTACCTATTTGATCGCGACCAGTGATCAATTGGGCATGGCGAAAGACACCATGGCCGCGAAACCAATGGTGCTCTACGAATCCGATGATTTCGTTGGCTTGGCGTCTGAAGAGGTCGCGATCCGCAGCATCTTCCGACACGAAATCGATACTTTTGATCCTTATGAAGGCGAGGTCCGGGTATGGCAAACGTAAGTCCGGTAGAAACATTTGACGACGGAGAGCATGCCTCCCACGACATGGGCATGCATACCGAACAACTCAGCGGGCGCACCCAACAGCGTTTTTTCTCGGCAGCCGAGGACGAGAACCTGTCGCAACCGTTTACCTATGGCGTGAATTTTGAGGAATCCGCGCAGTTCGACGCGCAAGATATGACCGCGCGAGAAATCAACGAAAAAATTCGCAACTTGATGAAGTCTGGAGTCGGCACTATTAAGGTCATCAATCCAGGCGCCAAACATTCGGTGGCCGTTGGGATTTTGAATCGCTTGAATCTGCACTTGGAGGGCAGCCTCGGTTATTTCGGCCTCGGTCTGCTGGACGGGCCGAACGTGACCGTTAGCGGCCGCGTGGGTTGGTCATGCGCCGAGAACATGATGTCCGGTACCGCCGTTATCGAAAAAAACGCGGGTTCAACGTTTGGCGCAGCTATCCGCGGCGGCGACTTGGTCTGTAAAGGTAGCGTCGGTTCGCGCACCGGCATCGACCAAAAAGGCGGCACCATCTTTGTCGGTGGCGATACCGGCGCGTTCAGCGGTTTCATGATGCAGCGAGGCCGCATGGTTGTGCTTGGCAACGCGGGCGAGAACCTTGGCGACTCGATGTACGACGGCACAATTTATGTGGGAGGCAGCATCAAGAGCCTCGGCGTCGACGCTGTCGAAGAACCAATGAATGAGCGCGACGTCGCCTGGCTGGAACGGAAACTCAAAACCTTCGGTCTGGAAACACCTAACGGCGTGGAGGCGATGAGGAAAATCGTTTCCGGCAAGCAACTTTGGAACTACGACAACCTCGAACCGAGCGAAAAGAAACTCGTGCTCTAAGCACGAGGAGGCAACCGCATGTCTAACAACGACGACAAGTACATCCTTGGCAAAAGTCCCCTGTTTACCCCTGAGGTTATTAATGACATCCATGTGAAGTCTGAGCTGGGCCGCTATCGAATGCGTGGCTTCTCGATGTTCAAAAAGATTCCGGGCTGGGATGACCTCACGTTCCTACCCGGCACGCTCACGCGTTTCGTGATCGAGGGCTATCGGGAAAAGTGCGAAACCAAAACGGTGATTGGCCCGCGCGCAAAACGCCCGCTGGTTCTCGACATCCCGATCTACATCACCGGCATGAGTTTCGGCGCACTGTCTTACGAAGCCAAAACCGCTCTTGCTCGCGGTGCAACGATGGCGGGCACGGCGACCTGCTCGGGGGAAGGCGGCATGATCCCAGACGAACGCCGTTACTCTGAGAAATGGTTCTACCAGTGTATCCAATCTCGTTACGGCTTTAATCCGCAGCATTTGCGCCTGGCCGACGGCTGCGAGTTCTTCATTGGTCAAGGGTGCAAGGTTGGACTCGGCGGTCACCTCATGGGTCAGAAGGTAACCGACCAAGTGGCAGAAATGCGCTCACTACCCGCCGGGATTGATCAGCGCTCCCCGGCTCGCCACCCCGACTGGCTAGGCCCGGACGACCTTGCCCTGAAGATTGAAGAGATCCGCGAAGCGACCAATTGGGAAATACCCATCCAGTTAAAACTTGGCGCGGCGCGCGTCTATGACGATGTTCGCATGGCCGCCAAAACCGATCCGGATTCCATCTACATCGATGGTATGGAAGGCGGGACCGGCGCCGGCCCCCATTTAGCGGCAGAGGAAACCGGGGTCCCCGGGATCGCCGCAATCCGCCAGGCCAGACGCGCCTTGGAAGACGTCGGCAAGAGTGGCGACGTAACGCTCGTCTACGCCGGCGGGATTCGCAACGGCGGCGATGTTGCCAAAGCGCTCGCGCTTGGCGCCGACGCCGTCGCCATCGGGCATTCCTCAATGATGGCTTTAAATTGCAATAAGGACATACCCGAAGCCGACTACGAGAAAGAGATTGGTGTTAAAGCCGGTTATTGCTATCACTGCCACACCGGACGATGCCCTGTCGGCGTGGCAACACAGGATCCGGAGTTGCGTACCCGACTCGATCCCGATGCCGCCGCCGAGCGCGTTTATAACTTTCTGCATTGCCTGGCCATCGAGTGCCAAATGATGGCCCGCGCCTGCGGTAAGACCAATGTGCACTCCTTGGAGCCAGAGGACTTAGCCGCGCTAACGATGGAGGCCTCAGCGATGGCGCAGGTACCTCTGGCGGGTTCTCAACATACGGTCGGCCGGCCAGACATGACCCGCTTTTGATTGCAGGGAACTCGTATGACTCGGCGATACTTTGTTAAGGACCGGTTCGAATTACTCATGTATTCCTCCATACACTGCGTATTCTCACCGCTCTTCGCCGCGTCTCGCCTTCGCCTACAAGTTCCTATGCTTGCGTACAACGATTCGCGAACCTTCGCCGCGCTTTACCGGCGCCCCAAAAAACCCCTGAGGATTGTGGCGACCAATGGCGGCGGCTTTGCGTCTCGGTCTACCATCGCTCACAACCTTCACGAACGGTGCGGTGGGTTAGGAATGTTCGAGTACTAAATCACTAAGAGATTAGCTATGAGTAATACGAACGATATTGATCATTATTTCCGGCTCCGTCCCTGTCCTCGGACAGCTGCGCTATCCGCTCTATCGCCTCCTGATCATCGTCGCCGGCATCGCGGTCGCCGCTGGCCTCTACATCTTCGTTCAGC
>JBCCEV010000123.1:0-12928 GCA_039030125.1 Pseudomonadota bacterium
ATCCCCCAGGGTGATCAGCCGCTGGCCATTCCCAGGATCGCGTGTGGCGTCGTCTTGCGCATTGTCCCGCAGCCAAATCGCGTGAAAACGGGCGCTTCCTCCATCGGGCCAAGTGCAGGCGAGATTCCCCCACCTGTGGCGCGAAACGGCGAACGACGTGGCCGATCAAGTGCTCACCGGCCAGCGTGATTAGACCTTTATCATTGCCGCCCATACGCCGCGCCTGGCCCCCCGCCAATACACCACCGGCGATCGTCGTTTTATTCACCAAACTTGAAGCGCCGGGTGCAGGGGAAGTGCTAACCGCCGGTATGGCTCATGTGCCGGAAAATTACTGGCTGTTCGGCAAGATTGAAATCGTGTCCCTTAGGTTTAATCGCCATCGAATCCACGAGCGCTTGCTTTAGGGCGTCCATATCACCGGGGTACCTGCGGACCACTGCCTTGAGATCCATTGAGTGCTCTTGACCCAGGCAAAGCAGCAGTTGGCCCTCCGCCGTCAGTCTTACCCGATAACAGTCCCCGCAGAAATTATGGCTGTGTGGCGAGATGAATCCGACTTTGGTGTCGAAAGCGGGAACTCGATAGTATTTTGAAGGGCCGCCCGTGGTTTCTGTGGTCGGCAGCAGTTCAAATTCGGTATCCAGATCGCGGCGGATCTCGTCGCTTGAGTAATACGCCTCCGCGCGATCGTGATCGCCAATCACCCCTAGCGGCATTTCTTCGATGAACGAAATGTCCATACCGCGCTCGCCACAGAACCTTACCAATGGGATGACTTCGTCGTGGTTACGATTCTTAAGGATGACGGCGTTGATTTTGATCTTCTCGAAACCCACCTCAAGCGCGGCGTCAATACCCGACATCACTTGCGAGAGCTCGCCCACCCGTGTGATCCGTTTGAATTTTTCAGGATTCAAGGAATCAAGGCTGATATTAATCCGTTTCACCCCAGCGGCGCGGATGTCACCAGCGAGTTTTGGAAGCTGCGAACCGTTGGTTGTGAGCGTAAGCTCCCCCAGGCCGTCCAGGCGACTGAGGTCGCTCATGAGTTTCACGACGTTTTTGCGGACCAGTGGTTCACCGCCGGTAAGTCGGATCTTCTTTACCCCCATCTCGACAAAAGCGCGGCCGATGAAAGATAGCTCCTCCAGCGTCAGGATCTTTGCGCGCGGCAGAAAGGTCATGTCTTCAGCCATGCAGTAGACACAGCGAAAATCGCAACGGTCAGTGACCGACATGCGCACGTAATGTACCTCGCGCCCGAAGCGATCGATCAATTGATTCGGATATTTTTCGCTAGCTGATTGCACGTGGGTAGTTTGGTCATCGGCTGGCGTGAATTATAGCATCGCCCCGTAATTCACCGTCCCGGTTTGCCTCAACCCCAGGAACCATAGGGATTTTCCACCAAGGCCACGTTGTAATAGCGGGGATCGGCGGAAACATCTTCACCGATCCAGTCGGGCAGGGTGAGCACGGTGTCGGTCGCGTCGAGTTCCACCTCCGCAACGATCAGACCTTGGTTAGCGCCAGAAAATTCATCGATCTCCCAGAGAAAATGGTTGGCCTTAACGTAATGCCGGGTTTTTTCGATGGTGCGCTCTCCGCATAGGCGCTTGAGAATCGCCTTGCCGTCGGCGAGCGGAATTTCGTACTCAAATTCGTCGCGCTCGATCCCCAACGTCGCGCTTTTCAAGTTCAAATGCGCTTGTTCCCCGCTGATCCGAACACGGACCGAAGCCTCGGCTGAGCCTGCGAGGTAGCCTTGCACCATCGGCGTTGATCGTTCGACTTCCTCTCGCCAGCGCTCGCTGGCGAGAAGAAACTTCCGTTCTATTTCTTTGCCCATCGTTTAAGCATACCCGGAGCCTGAGGCTCTACAATAGCGACTTGACCCTCGTTCACGGTCTTATTGATGCGTTTTATGAACCCCACCATCGTCGCGGTTGCGTTCTTAGGGTTTTCTTCCGGCCTGCCCTTGTCTTTAAGCGACAGCACCCTGCAGGCATGGTTCAGCGAAGCCGGCGTGGGTGTGCAAACCATCGGCTTGTTCTCGCTGGTGGGGGTGCCTTACGTGTTCAAGTTTCTGTGGGCGCCGCTGCTTGATCGGTTCCAACCTGGATGGCCAGGCCGACGACGTGATTGGACGCTGATCGCACAGCTAGCGTTAATGGTGTTGCTGCTCAGCATCGCTTTTCTCGATCCCTTAAGTGGTCAACTCGGATGGTTCGCCATTGCCGCCTTCCTCGTTGCGTTTGTCTCAGCGACCCAAGACGTGGCGATCGATGCTTACCGCACGGAGGTATTGGCGCCGGCGGCTCGTGGCTTTGGCGCTGCGATTTTTGTTGCTGGCTATCGGATCGCGATGTTGACCTCTGGCGTCGGCGCCCTCGTTTTAGCTGATCATTTGGGGTTCAACGCCACTTATCGGCTTATGGCCTTGTTCGCCGCGATCGGTGTTGTTGCCAATTTAATGGCACCTAACGTCGCCGCACGCGACGGGGCACCGCAAACGCTCGCCGAAGCCGTGGTGTTGCCGTTTAAAGCGTTTTGGCTGCGCGGCGCTGCCTGGCAAATCCTGCTGCTGATCTTGCTTTACAAGATGGGCGATGCGTTTGCGGGTCGCTTGACCACAGTCTTTCTCCTGCGCGAACTGGAGTTCTCGTTAACCGACGTGGGGGCGATCAACAAGGGCTTAGGGCTGGCCGCCTCCTTAATCGGTGGCCTCTACGGTGGGCGATTGATGTATCGGTTGGGCCTCTATCGCTCACTGCTGCTATTTGGGGTACTACAGGCGGTCACGAATTTGGGTTTCGCGGCGCTGGCGCTGATTGGCAAGTCTTATCCGGCCTTGGTTGTGGTCATTGGCCTTGAGAATATTACTGCCGGAATGGGGACCGCAGCGTTCGTGGCGTTTCTAATGGCGCTTTGTGATACCCGCTACACAGCAACCCAATACGCATTGTTCACGGCCTTCGCTAGTCTTGCCCGTGTATTCGCAGGTCCGCCCTCTGGCGTTCTGGTTGAGAATTTGGATTGGCCTATCTTCTTTCTCTTTACTTTCGTTATCGCCCTCCCAGCTCTGGCGATGCTGCATTGGATGCGCGAGCGCATCAACACGCTCGATACTCAGCTAGCCACGTGAGCCAACCCCTGCCAGCGAGTGCCAAGATAAGGCGATTGGCCCTGCTTGCTGATACCCATGGCCAAATCCACGAGGGACTTTTAGCGTGGTTGGAAAACATGGATCTAATCGTACACGCGGGCGATATCGGATCTGACTCGGTTCTGGACACCTTGGCGCGACTCGCGCCGGTGGTGGCGGTGCGCGGCAATAATGATGTCCCTGAGAAATGGGCGGGCAACGCCGCGAATGCGCGCGCTCTGCCTTTGGACGCGACGCTCGATCTGCCAGGGGGCAAGCTGCAAGTTGTTCATGGGCACCAATGGCCCGCTGCCGCGAGCCGCCATCGGCGGCTTAGGGAATCCTTTCCCGATGTGCGCTGCGTCGCCTATGGCCATAGTCATCGCCGCGTCATCGATAAAGAGAAAACGCCTTGGGTCGTCAACCCCGGCGCGGCGGGACGTTCGCGCGCGTTTGGTGGCGCGGGTTTCGTGGAGATAACGCTCGGCGAGAACTGGTCAGTGCTGGCGCGCGCGCTTTAGCGCCAGATCCCTCAATAGCGTTGCCGCCCGTAACCCCAATCGGAGCGGGGCAAGCGTGGGTAACTTCGGATAGTCGTATGCCGCTCGCTCAGGCTGCGGCCGGTGATGCGACCGTCGATCCGGCGATTGGCGATGGCATCTTGGTGCCGCGAGCGCAGGCTATCGCGTTGCAATGCCCGGTGTTGCGCGCGCAATTCTCCAGAGGACGGGCGACGATTGAGATTTTGGCGAGCCTGTCCGTCTCGCAGGCCTTGCCGGTAACCCTCTCGCAAACCGCGGGAATAGGCGTCGCCACGTAAGTCACCGTAAGCAAGTGCCCGATTGCCCAGATAGGAGCGCCGGATTTCGTTGTTTTGCTCAGCAAGCACTGGCGTGATCGGCAGCGTCAGAAAGGTCAAAGCAAAGACTAGGGATGTCACGCGTCGCATGACATTAAGTGTAGCAGCAGATTCAGGGACGGCGTATGACCCGAAAGCCGACTTGGTCGTTACCCTTGTCCGCGCGAAACTTGTCGCGGGCAGCACTGCGCAAGCCGTCGGGTCCGCTGGCGAACGAGCCACCGCGCAAAACGCGCACGCGGCAATCGCCACCTTCAAAGACGGAGCCGTCGGTGGGCGCGTTATTGTAGTTTAGGTGATAGCAATCGTAGGTCCACTCAGAGAGATTGCCCGAGGTGTCATAGATGTCGAATTTGTTGGGATTAAACCGCCCGTTGGCCGTTGCCCTGCGCGATTCGAGCCCGGTGTCGCAAGTTAGACAATGGGCATTGGAGCGGCCGAGCTTTCGACCCCAAAAGTAGGCTGAAGTCGATCCGGCACGGTGCGCGTATTCCCATTGCGCCTCGGTCGGCAAAGAATATTGTTTGCCGGTTTGCTCGGAAAGCCAGCGGGTATAAGACAAGGCATCGTTCCACGATACGTAGGCCATGGGGAACTCACTCTCGTCAGCCCCGACGGCGCGCGCCTGGCGCGGCATTTGTTTACCTGTCGACTCAATGTATTTTCGATACTCAGCGATGGTGATTTCGTAGGTTCCCATCGCGAACTGCGAGACTGTGACTTCGTGCTGTGGCAACTCGTCCGGATCGCCGCTGGCCAGGCGGTTACCCATCATGAACTGACCCGAGGGGACCCACTGCATCTGCGGCCCGTCACCGCCACTTTTGAGTTTGTCGCGGAAGCTGCCGATTTGCTCGGGTGGCCCTGCTTGGACCGGCGGCGCCACCGGCGCCTCGCTTACAGCGTCCTCGGCCGCGTCGGTTTCTTCACCGGCGGTTTCATCCTCGTCCTCGACAATCAAATCTTCCGGGGCTACCTCAATGGGTGCCGGCGCCTCGGATTGTCCTAAAAACATGAACGCGCCACCGCCAAGGAGGGCAAGCACGACGATTATCCCTACGATAAGGCCAATTGGACTCTTCTTTGGTGCTTCTTCAACTGGAAACGGATCCTCGCCGGGTACCGGTCCCGGTTGCGGCTCGGGATCAGGTTCCGGGACGATCTCCTCGACTTTTTCCGTGACGTCGACAACAATCACGGTGGTATTGTCTTGGCGTGGCGCCTGTGCGTCTTCAACGCCCTGTAGGAGCGCATCGACGCATTCCTTGGCGGAATCCGCGCCGCCAGCGATTTCGACAATCGTTTCCCGGCTCAGCGTATCAACACCGTCACTGCAGAGGATGACCCGATCCCCGTCTTCGAGCTCAAGGCCCTCCGCGGGGCAGTCGATTTCCGCGATATCTTCCCCGGTGAGCGCACTCATGAGCATGTTGCGGGAAAACCCGGCCTCCGGCTCCACTGGCGTTCCCGCTTCGGCCATTCGATCGAGGAATCCGCCGTAGCTGTGGTCGGCGTTGCGTTTGCTCAATTCGCCTGCCCGCAGGAGATAGAGGTGGCTATCGCCCACGCTCACCCAGCGCAAGATGTCGTTTTCAATGACACAGGAAACCAGGGTACAGCCCATGCCTTTTAGAGCGGCGGTTTCGGCGACGGTGGCCGTTATTGAACCATTGGCCTGCAGCACGGCTTCGTAGAGCGCGCCGGAAATGTCGTCGCTGGGAAAATTGCTGGAAATGTGGCGGTTAAAGGTCTGCACCGCCATGTTGCTGGCGACGTTGCCGGCCGCGTGACCGCCCATACCATCGGCGACAACCACCAGCGACCCTGGCGTTTCGCTATCGGAATCGCCAAGGTGCGTGATTAAAAACGCGTCTTCTTGATAATCGCGGGCACCGTCGATCTGTGAACCGGCGACGTCGAATGACATTTGAGACACTAGTGCATTCTCGGAATTAGTATGACAGCACTGAGAATTCGGGTCATGGTACCAGCCGCTCTAGCAATAAAAAAGCGATCGGGTCGTCGAAAAGCGGTTAAATCTGCCCCATCACAGTGGCGCAGCGCGCCCAGCGATCACGGTGATTTGCATACGATTACTCAATCTGTTTGCTAACTTGTCCAAACCACATCGGGGTAGTATCACGCAATGGCAAGAAACCTCCTTGCGCGGGAGCTGTCCATTCTCGGCGGACCCATCCTCGCCGTAATTGCCTATAACCTGCTACCGGAAGCACCGGCGGGTGTGCCACGCCCAGAGCTGGCGCAGATGACGCTCGCCATGACCGTTTGGATGGGGTGGTGGTGGCTGACGGAAGCGATCCCGGTGGCGGCCACGGCCTTGCTGCCGTTAAGTCTCTTCCCGGTGTTCGGGATCGGTGAGCTTAAGGCGATCGCGCAGGCGTACGCTCATCCCCTCATATTTCTCTTCCTCGGCGGATTTGTCATTGCCATTGCGATAGCGAAGACGGGCCTTCATCGTTTTGTTGCCTATCAAATTCTGCGACTACCCACCCGGGATGTTCGTGACGTCGTGGGCTTGATGATGCTGGTGACGGCGGCGGCGAGTATGTGGGTTTCCAATACCGCCGCTACCATCATGATGCTGCCCATTGCTTTAAGTCTCTGCAATGCTTGCGATGAGTTGATGGGCGCTGAGGCGGCGCGTTTTACATCGTGTGCGATGCTTTGTGTTGCCTATGGTGCGACCATTGGGGGGCTGGGTACCCTCATCGGATCGCCGCCTAATCTGTTTATCGCAAGCTATTTGGAAGACCATCTGGAGATTCAGATCTCCTTTGCGAAGTGGATGGTCCTGAGCGCGCCGCTCATCGCCATGCTCCTGCCCATTGCCTGGTATCTGCTGACTAGACCCTTATTTCAGATCCCTGCCAAAGTGGTCGAGGCACGGGCGGTTTTCGGCAACGATGCGCCACACTGGCGCGATTTGCCGGCCGGGGCGTCGACCACGGTGGTGGTGTTCGTGGCCACGGCCTTGTGTTGGGTATTGCGGCCGAATTTACAAAGCCTGGAGGTGATGGGAGCGCGCCCATTCGCGCATCTCACCGACGCCGGGATTTCGATTACCGCGGCGCTGGCACTGTTTGTATTTCCGATCTCGGCCAAGGCTCCCAACAAAGTGCTCTGCTGGGATGATTTATCAAGTTTGCCGTGGGGAACGCTGCTGCTGTTCGGTGGCGGCCTCGCGCTGGCCGCCACCATTTCGAACAACGGCGCCGACGATTATTTGGGCCTATGGGGTGCCGGTTTGGCCGGGGCGCCGATGTTTGCGGTGCTGTTAGTGGTGATTGTTTTGGTCGTTGTTCTGACCGAACTCACCAGTAACACCGCCACAACAGCGGCCTTAGCCCCGATTTTGGTCGGTATGGCGGTCGTGATCGGATTGCAACCGGCGCCACTGGGGATCTCTGTCGCATTTGCCGCGAGCTGTGCGTTCATGTTGCCGGTTGCGACGCCTCCGAACGCGGTTATGTACGGGACGGGTAAAATACCATTGGCCGACATGCGCTACGCCGGGACGTGGATGAACGCGGTCGCCGTGATCCTGGTGGCGGGCGTTGCCCTCCTTTGGATCCCCTACGTGATGAGGTGAAGCGCGTGGCAAGGGATCTCGACAATGGGCGTTTTCTCGCCGAGCTTGACGAATTATCAAACGCGCTTGAGCACGCGATGCTGCGCGAGCGATATGTCTTACCGAAGCAGCTCGCCCGACTGCGACGTTCGACGCTGGGTCAGGCTGAAAAACAGCAGCGCTTAACCGCGTTGCGACAGCGGGTTGGCCGCTCACGCGAGCTGGTCGCGGCGCGCCTGGCACACGAGTTTCGTATCAGCTATCCGCGCGATCTTCCTATTGCGCAGTCTGTTGACGAATTGCGCGCCTGTATCGAGCGCCATCAAGTTGTGGTCATCGTTGGCGCCACCGGCTCCGGCAAATCGACACAACTACCGAAGCTTTGTCTTGAATTAGGTCGCGGTATCCACGGGCGGATCGGACACACCCAACCCCGCCGAATCGCGGCGCGCGGGATTGCGGCGCGGTTGAGCCAGGAGCTGCAGGCTGATGCGGGCGAGCTGGTGGGCTACAAAATCCGCTTTGACGACCGTGTCAGTGAGCGCACGCGGGTAAAGCTTATGTCTGATGGGATCTTGCTCCAAGAACTGACCAGCGATCGCCTCCTGCTCGAGTACGACACCATCATCGTTGATGAGGTGCATGAGCGCTCCCTTAATATTGATTTGATTCTCGGATACCTGAAAAAGATCCTGACGAAGCGCCCAGATCTGCGCGTGCTGCTGACCTCGGCGACGATTGATGCGGCAAAGCTGGCCGCGCACTTTTCGAATGCACCAATTTTAGAAATCCCCGGCAAGCAGTTTCCAGTTGCGATCCACTACGAAGACGATCGATTTCCCGATGATGAGCGGGAGCGCAGCGTAGTGCGGCGGCTGTCCCGGGCGGTGAAGCACCTCCTCGGCGAAGGGGCGGGGGACGTTTTGATCTTTCTACCCGGTGAGCGCGAGATATTCGAGGCGCTGGATCTGCTTCGCCGCAAACTTGGCACCTCGGTGTCACTGTTCCCGCTTTACGGCAGGTTGACCGCAAGTGCCCAGGCGCGTCTGTTCGAAAAGTCCGCGACCGGCGTGCCTCGCGTGATACTGGCGACGAATATCGCCGAGACATCGATCACCCTGCCAGATATTCGTTACGTTATCGATTCTGGCTTGGCGAGGATCAGGCGTTACAACCCGCGCCGTAAATTGCAGCAGCTACCGGTGGAATCAATTTCCAAGGCCAGCGCCGCGCAGCGGGCAGGGCGCTGTGGGCGCGTTGGTCCGGGGATCTGCTTTCGGATGTACAGCGAGCGGGAATTCCTGCGGTGGCCGGCGCAAACACCGCCCGAGATTGAACGCACCAATCTTGCGGGTCTTGTGCTCCGGCTTAAGATGCTCGGCCTCGGCGAGGTCGAAAAATTCCCCTTCCTCGATTCGCCCAACAGCCGATTTATTAAAGACGGGCGGCATCTGCTCCAGGAGCTGAACGCACTCGACCAGGACGGCGAGCTGACAGCGGTTGGCCGGCAAATGGCGCGCTTCCCAGTCGAGCCGCGTCTGGCGCGTTTGCTCAGTGCCGGTGCGGCATTGGATTGTTTGTCGGAGTGTCTAATTATCGCCAGCGGCTTGAGTATTCGTGATCCTCGCGAACGACCGCCGAAGGCGAAACAACGAGCGAGCCAAGCGCATCATCGCTTTACCGATAAACGTTCCGATTTCGGTTGGTTTCTCAATGCTTGGCCGGTCTGCCTTGAGGCGCTTGCCAAGGGCGATAAGCAGGCGGCGGATTTCTGCCGGCGCCATTTTCTCTCGTTGCAAAGAGTTCGGGAGTGGCGCGATGTTCATCGCCAGTTACGGCACTTTGCGCGTGACGCCGGTTTGAAAAACAATCGCACGAAAGGCACCTATAAGGCGCTACATCAGGCGATCATCGCAAGTTTTCTATCGCAAATTGGACGCTGGGACGGCGACGTTTACCAAGCTTGCCGCCATACCAGTTTCATTGCCCATCCGAACTCGGTCATGGCGAAACGATCGGCTCGCTGGGTGGTCGCCGCCGAAGTTGTCGAAACCGGCCAGCGCTACGCGAGGTACTGCGCGCGCATTGATCCACGATGGATTGAAAATGTCGCGAAGGATGTGATTCGCTATGACTATGTCGCGCCGAGTTGGGACCAAAAACACGGGCGCACCGAGGCTTTTGCGGAGCGTCGCCTTTACGGGTTGATTCTCGGCGAAGCCCGGCGGGTTCCCTATGATCCCATCGACCGTGAAGCCTCGCGGCGGATCTTCATCGACGAAGCCCTACTCGACGGCGCTATTGGTCAACCTCTGGATTTCCTAGAGCACAATCAGGGCGTAATTGCCGCTATCAGCGTGTTGGAAGCTAAAGCAAGACGGCGCGATATCCTGGCCTCACGGAGCACGTTACATGCCTTCTATGCGGCCCGGCTGCCCGAGCACGTCAGCACTCGTCGGGCGTTGTTGCGCTGGTTAAATGAAGAACCCGCCCGCCACGACATGCTTAAAATGACGACCGGTAACGCGACGGAAATCGGCATCGAATCGGTCCGCGAATACTTGTTCCCCGATACGCTCGAAGTAGCGGGCAGCGCGCTTAGCTTGCATTATGTGTTCGCGCCGGACGCCGACGATGACGGTCTTACGATAGACATCCCAACGGTGCTGTTGCCACGGATCGACGAAGCGGCCTTTGATCGCCTCGTGCCTGGTTTTCTACAGGAAAAGATCACGGCTATGTTGCGTGGCTTGCCGAAAACGCTTCGCCGTCAAATTTCGCCCTTGAATGAGTACGCGATGGCGTGTGTCGAGGCGGTCGAGGAATATTCGGGAGCTCTAAGCGAAGCTTTGGCATTGGCTTTGAACCGCATGTTGGGTCTCGATCTCAATGCCACGGATTTTTCGCCGCAATTACCACCCCACCTGCGGATGCGCTTTCGGGTTATCGGCGGTGATGGGCAAGTACTGGCGACCGGGCGGAATTTTGATGCCCTGGCGGAGCGTTTGTTGGAAAAAAGTCTTCCCGCCCAGCGGGAAATTAAGTGGCCGGTGCCTGCCACGCGTTCGCGCAAATGGGAATTCGGCGAGCTCGCCGAGCACGTTTACGGGGATTGGCATGGCGTAGCAATTCGCGGCTACCCGGGGCTAGCACTGGTGGACGGTGGGGTCGAGGTAGCGGTATTCGCCAAGCGCGAAACTCGGCAACGCGCCCATTTCGAGGCGGTTTTGGAACTCGTGATCAACGCGTGCACCAGTGAACGGCGCGCGTTGACGCAATATCTCAACGAACGTCAGTTGCCGCTCCATGCGCTCAAGATCGGGTTTCGTCGTGACATCGTGCTCGCTATTACGCAACGAATTGCAAAACGCGTGATCCGTGACAATGGCGTGCCCGAGCGTCCCGGCGAATACGACGAATTGGTCGCCTCCTTGAAAGCGGTCCTCTACGCAAACGGGGTTGCCACCGGTGAGCGGCTTGTTGAGTTCTACCAGGCGGGCGCGCGGATCGGTGAGCAGCTTAAAGCGCTTGGCGGGAATGTCCCTCGTGCTTGCCGAGAAGATTTAAACGCGCAGCTTGAATTGCTGAGCAAACAGCGTTTTATTGTTGATGCCCCCGAGGTCCTGGTCGATGAATATCGCCGGTATTTCAAAGCACTCGAGATCCGGCTGCGCCGCCTCGACGAAGCGCCGGCCAAAGATCTGGCCAAAGTCGATGTGATTAAACCGCTGCGTGAGCGAGTGAATTCTTTGTTCGCCGATCAAACGGTGGCAGAGGGTTTGGGGTTCGAAATGCTGCTCGAACTTGAGGAAGTGCGGGTGCAGTTGTTTGCCCCCGAGATCGGCATGAAACGTAAAATTTCACCAACTCGACTCGCCGCGCGCCTAGACGAGATTGCAACCCGTGGCTGAAAGCACTGCGGTCTTCGCGATCTTCTTGATTTTTACCGGGGCTGCGGTGTTGGCGACATTCGCCTTGATGGCGCGCCAGGCCATGATCGTGGCCTATATTGTTGTCGGCTTTCTGCTCGGGCCTGCTGGATTTGGCTGGGTCCACGACGAAGGCTGGCTGGCCGAAGTATCGTCTATTGGGATCATGTTTTTGCTCTACCTGTTAGGGCTTAACATGTTGCCAAGTCGGTTGTGGCAGATGCTCTCCGAAGCCCTTGGGGTGACACTGATCAGTTGCCTGGCGTTCGCTGTTGTCGGTGCCGTGATAGCTGCCATTTTTGGCTTTGGCCTCACCGAGGCGTTGTTGATTGGCGGCTGTACAATGTTCTCCAGCACCATCATCGGCCTCAAATTGCTGCCCACCACCACCTTGCATCATAAGCACACCGGGCAAATGATGATCAGCGTGCTGCTATTGCAAGACCTGATCGCAATCATCTTCTTGTTGGTCGTGCAGGGTTATGGAGAGGGGAGTAGCCCACTGAGCGGCATCGCGCGCGAGATGGTCGCCTTACCCGTCGTTGTCGGGGTCGCCTTGGTTGCCGAAAAGTACGTCATGGAGCCCTTGATCGCGCGTTTCGATCAAATCCACGAATACGTTTTTCTGCTGGTCATTGCCTGGTGCCTCGCGATCGCGGAGGGCGCGAGTGCGCTCGGCCTTTCGCACGAAATCGGTGCATTTATCGCCGGTGTCGCCCTTGCCGATTGCCCGGTGTCGGCTTTCATTTCGGAGAGCCTGAAGCCGCTGAGAGATTTTTTCCTGGTGTTGTTCTTTTTCTCGCTCGGCGCAAGTTTTGACACGGGCTACTTGCTTCCGACGATAATGCCCGCCATCGCGTTGTCGGTCGGTTTAATGCTCGCTAAACCATTCGTCTTTCAATGGCTGTTCGTACACGCTGGCGAACGCCGTCGCCAGTCCTTCGAGGTCGGGGTGCGGCTTGGGCAACTCAGCGAGTTCAGTCTGTTGATCGCTTTCCTCGCCATGCAGACGGGGCTATTCGCCACTCGCTCAGCGTATGTCGTTCAGCTCGCTGTGATGATCACTTTTGTTGTCTCTAGCTATCTCATCGTGATGAGGTATCCAACCCCGATCGCTGTGCGTGATAGTTTACGGCGGGACTAGCAGTGTGGCTCATCGTCAATGAGTAAAGCTTTGGCATATTTGCAGCGCGCCAGACCCGAGGCGATGGCGGCATATTTTTCGTTTTTGAAAGACAACGGTTCGCGCCTTGATGTCAAAACTCGCGACCTGATTTCCGTGATCACCAAAGTGCATGCGCAAACAGAAGCTGGACTACTGCAGTATGCCAAACGTGCCCTTGGCAATGGTTGCAGCAGCGACGAAATTCTGGACGCCCTAATGATGGCGTTTCCGGCGCTCG
>JBCCEV010000124.1:0-12724 GCA_039030125.1 Pseudomonadota bacterium
ATGCAAAGCAGTAACGACCGATGGATCATAGACCTCGTTCGCCACCAGCAATGCGGCGAGGATCAACGCCAAGAAGAACAGGGGTTGAACAATGGGTTCTGCGAGCTGGCCCAACACCACCCGGTGAAGGCCCTGAAGGATGGCTTGGTTGACGCGCACGAGACTGACCAAGGGCAGCATCAGCAGTGCAATTAGAAAAGGTCCTAGTAGATCCGATGGGAACCCGACAAGTTGCGCCAGGCCCCAGGCGCTGGCTGCGGTGAGCGTGGATGCCACCAAAACGCTCCGTGAGGCCCATCGGATCTGTCCATGTACCAGTGCGAATTGCTGGTTGCTTAGGTAAGCGGCAATGTTGCGCACCAACATTCGAGTCAGTCCCAGACCCGCGACAATTCCAAGTATCGTGGTCCAGCTCAGCGCGTAGGCGTATGCGCCATAACCAGCCGCCCCCAAGGTTCGGGTCAGCAGAATACTCACTGCAAAGAGCAAGGCCGTGCTCACCGCGCTGATGATCAAACCGCCGGCGCTGCCCTCGATAAGAATGCGGCGCAAGGAACGATTTGCGGTGTGGTTCACGGGTTTGAGCTATCGCACTTGGCGTTCGAAGGCCGTGGCCGATTGTGAAAATCGCGGGTTAAAGCGTGGTCTCCACCGCGTGCTCATCATCAGCATTGTCAGTGAATTAGCGATCTTAAAAACGCTGAGCTTCCAATGGCGTCGGCAAACGTGTGCAAGGCCTCAGCGCGCCGCGGTATCCCAGAGTAACTTCATGGTTTGGCGCGCCGTAGTTTGCCAACTGAATTGCTTGGCCCGGTCCAGACCTTTCACTCGCATATCCTGCCAAAGCGCTGAGTCGAAGGCCATTTTCTTCATGCCTTGGTAGAGCGCATCCTCTGAAGTATCGCCCGTGATCAGCGCCGCATCAGCGGCAATCTCGGAGAGGCTACCTAATCCGGTTGTAACCACTGGCGTTCCACAGGCCATTGCCTCGACGACGGGAAATCCAAATCCCTCGGCGTCGGACGCCGGGAATACAAAGAAACTTGCCGCGCTATACAGCGCCGGTAACGCTTTTAGGTCAGCATAGGGGATGTAGGTCACTTGTTTTGCGATCCCCATCGTGGCTGCCAGCGTCGGAATATCGAGTCCAAGATAATCAGGTCCAACCAAAACGAGTCTGTCTTGATCGGGCAACTCGGCGGCGAGTCTTGCGTAGGCACCCAACAAATTAGGGATGTAGTGGCGCGCTGCCATTTTCCCAACGAAGAGAATGTAGGGAGAGCCATCCAAGCCCCAGCGCTCAAGGACCTTGGTCCGAGCCTCAGGTGAATCGACAGGACGAAACGCCTCATTCGGCGCCAAATAGGTCACCGTAAGCTTATCTTCGGGCACCCGGTAGGTTTTGATCATCCGCTGTTTTACGGCCTGTGAATTTACCAAGACATGATCCGCGACTTTTGTGCTCTGCCGATACAGGGCTTCATAGGCCTGCGCGCGCCACCACTGAAAGCTGGGAAACTTGTTATCCGCCGGCCCGTGGTTGGTGACCACCGCGCGGCCGCGATAGCCCACGGGGAGGGTGTAAGACGGGCCAAATAATACATCGATGTCTTCAGATTCGCGCGTCAACCAGACACTTTCCCACAATGGATCAGGAATTTGCGGGCCGATGATCTTTTGCGTGTATTGATCAACTGGGAAATCGAGACGCTCTTGCTCTAACGCCTTGTTGGTGAATAGCGTTATCCGGTCGAACGGAACATCGACGCGGGACCATTCTTTGAGGATGGATTCGATGTAGCGACCAACGCCGGTAAAGGTACGGGTAAGGCGAACAACGTTGATACCCAGATGCATGAGGCGAGTCGTTACGCCGAGATTTTTCTCGCGCCGCCGCTCTCTGCTGGGATCTCAAGATCGACTTTGAATCGCACCGGTAAAAGCTGAATATCGCAAACCGCTTGGGTACCAGAGACCGGGGTAGTTGGCATGGCCCATGGATCACCAAGCTGCTCCCCCTCGAAAACGCTGAGCTCGGGGGTTCCGCGCATCACTTTTTTGAAATCGTAACCGGCTTCGAATTGAGCGAGCACTGTCTGATCTTCGATGGTGCAAACATTTAAAGGCGGCGAATACTTAACGGCTGCCCCCGCGCCAACGATCGGAATCATGTTGGTGATTGCGTGCGTCAACAGCGGTGCTTGCGCGTCGCCAATTTGCAGCGTCGCACGATCATAGTACTCCCGGATTGCAACCTCGGCATGCTGCACACTGAACCCATAGTTATTGCTCAGAAATTCCGCTGCTTTGGGGTTGTTGCAAAACGCGCCGTAGATCAAATGGCGAGGTTTGATTCCGGTACGACAGGCGAGCCCCAGGTAGGCAAATTCAAACGCTCCGAATGTGCTGTCGGGTGCGTTCCAACCGGTGACGCCAAGGACCGCCGGAACGCTGGGGTGGAGGCTTGCCGGCAAACGCTCCCGAGCCACCGCCATGGGTAGTTCGTAAAGTGAGTAGATAACGGAGACATCATTGAGGATCAGATCATCACCGTGACTTACGCACAGCGGATCGCCTGAAAAATCGTGGGCGCCCCGTTCGCCGTAAAGAAGCTCCATAGTTTCGGGCCTTAGGCGGCGACGACCTTAGCGTCGCGATCAAAATGGGGCATCACCTCCTTGGTGAACAATTTAAGGGAATCAAGCACGTCCTGTTGCGCCAAGTGTTCACGGGCCTGCACCATAAAAATGAGCTGATCGACGCCCGCTTCTTCCCAGCGCTTAATGGTGTTCACCAAGTGCTGGGGATCGCCGAAACATAAACCGCTCGCCGGTGGTTTTTTGCTGTCCCCAGGTGCATTGGGATCGGGGCGCAGTGAGCCGAGCAGGCCGAGGGCGGAATAATTGCTCGCTGGGTAGGCCTCCGATATCTCGACCGTTTGTCCCGCCATATAACCAAAAGTCTGGATGAGTTCTTTACCTTTCTTATCCGCGTAGGTGTCGTCGGCATGGCAGTACATCCAATTTGCGACGGCGATCTGGTCATTGACGAAGGCGCCCACGGGTTCGGCCTTGGCAACCCGCCGACGATATTCTTGGAATCGAGGAATGTTGCGATCGATGTCGGCAATACTGAGGATCAAGGCGCCCATGCCGCGGTCGGCGGCGTCGAATTCTGTCCCCGGCGCGGTGACCGCGACCCACATCGGCGGATGAGGCTCCTGCAGCGGTTTGGGTAAAATATTGCGCTCCGGCATGGAGAAATAGGTACCAGAGTAGGAGAAGCGTTCTTCGGTCCACATACCCGGGATCACGCGCACGTACTCATCCCAGCTTTTCTTCGTGTTGTCGACATCAGCGTTAAAGCCGCCCAACTCGTTCCAGGTCGACGAACGGCCGGTGCCGAATTCCACTCGGCCATTTGAAATAAGATCGAGGAATGCTGCTTTCTCCGCCCACCGGATCGGTGAATGCATGGCGGGAACGCAGGTGCCAATCCCGAAACCCAAACGAACGTTCTTGGTTGCCCGCGCGACGGCGGTCAAGAACATATCTGGACAACTGGAATGGCTGTACTCTTCCAAGAAGTGGTGTTCAACGCACCAGATACTGTGGAAACCGAGTTCGTCGGCAAGCGTTGCCTGCTCGATCGCGTTTTCATAAACCGCCGCCTGATTCTCTGCGGTGAAGGGGCGGGGCGTCGACAGTTCGTAGAACAGTCCGAATTTCATGGTGGTGCTCTCTAATTTTCTTACGGAATTTTACTCGATACTGGATGCTTAGTTGCGGGCGCGATTTACTGGTTTGACGGGTCGCCCTTCCAGATAACCGTCGATGCCGCTGTCTAAGGCCTGGGCATAAACCGCTAATGCTTGATCAACGATTTCTAGCGTTTTGTCGATATCGTCAGGCTGGTGGGCATAGCTCACGATAAAGCTTGGGGCCATTAGCCCTCGTCTCAGACATTCCTGCAAGAACAACGTGCGAAATGGCTGAGATGGATTCTTATCCTCGTCGTTGGTACCGAAAAACAGGCAACAGTCGCGACCGAAAACGGTGAAATGCCCTGGCAATCGGTGGTCGTTAATGAGGCCTTCAACACCACGACGCAGACGTCGCCCAACCGCGCTGAGATGACCAATTACATCTTCGCGCTGATAAACGGCCATTGTCGCCATAGCGGCGGCGAGGCCAACGGTTTCAGCGCCGTAAGTTGTGGAGAGCAAGAACACTCGATCACGTTCGTGATGCAAACCGCCCAATTCCATGATGTCGCGTGCGCCGGCTAAAGCCGAGAAAGCAAAACCGTTTGCGATGGCTTTTCCAAAACAAGACAGATGCGGCGTAACGCCGTACATGGCTTGGGCGCCGCCATTGTGCCAGCGAAATCCCGTTACGATTTCATCAAAAACTAACAACGTGCCGTGACGTTCGCACAGCGCCTTGACCTCGGCGAGAAAATTATTTTGCGGTTGTTCTAATCGCTCAGGTTCCATCACGACACAGGCAATAGCTTGGGAATGGCGAGCAAAAAGCGCCTCGAGACTGGCGAGATCGTTGTAGGAAAAACTGACCGTTAAATTTTTGGTCGCCTGGGGGATCCCGGCATCGGTTTGCGTGGTGCTGATAAACCAATCATCCACCGAGAAAAATGGGTGTTGCTGGCAAAGCGCAACCATTTCGCGGCCAGTGTAAGCACGCGCGAGTTTCACCGCGGCGGTGGTCGTGTCCGAGCCGTTGCGCGCGAATTTCACCATGTCAGCGGTGCTGACCATACTCAAGAAGCGCTCGGCACACTCGAGCTCCAAGGTGTTCGGGCGGCCAAAGTTACAACCCAGTGGTAGCTGCTCGGCAATCGCCCGGATGACATCAGGGTACGCATGACCCAAGGTCACCGAGCGCAGGCCCATGCTGTATTCAATGAACTCATTATCATCGACATCCCAAACCCGACACCCTTCGCCGCGCGTGACATAGGGCGCCATTCCTTGCGGAAATTGATCGTCGCCCCGCGCGTAGGTATGCGCACCGCCGGGGATCAGCTCATGAAAGCGGGGGCCGATTTCTTGAGACTTTTCGAAACGTCTTTGTGTCATTGTGTTAAAGCGCGACGCTGATGATCGTCGTCGCGCGGTAGCATACTATGCTGCAGCGGCCCGCCTAAACCGTCGGGCTGGGTGGAAGTCGAGACAATGAACAACATCAATCAGGAAATTGCCAGAGGCGCGGCCTGGGTGTTGCTATTCAAGGTTTTCGAGCGTGGCCTGGGCTTGATCAGTTTCGCGATACTGGCGCGGCTGTTGACGCCGGCGGATTTTGGGATCGTCGCGCTCGCGATGACGACGATCGGCGCTCTCAAGATATTCACGCACTTTAGCTTCGATGTCGCGCTTATTCAGAACCAACAGGCCGCTGATGCGCACTATCATACGGCCTGGACGCTGAATTTCATTTTATTTTCGGTGATTGCACTCGCGGTCGCCGGCTTAAGCGAACCGCTGGCCGATTTCTATGATGAACCTGGATTGAAGCCGTTATTTTTAGTGCTAGCGATCGTGCCGTTCATACAGGCGGCAGAAAATATCCGCGTTATCGATTTTCGCAAGCACATGCGCTTCGATTTGGATTTTCGCTACCGTTTAGCGCATAAGCTTGGCGGCTTCTGTGTCACCATTCCCCTTGCCTTTATCACCCGCAGCTATTGGGCATTGGCGAGCGGAATCATTGCCGCGCATCTGACATCGCTCATCACCGGCTACTGGTTGAAGCCCGTGGCACCCCGCTTTGGGCTGGCAAAGTTCCGGGAGATGCTGAGTTTTACCAAATGGATTTTTGGCGCCAATATCCTTTACTTCCTAAGACAGCGAGCCTCAGCGTTCATTATTGGAAAGTTTTCTGGAATGACGGGAGTGGGTTTATTTTCGAATGCCTACGAGCTCTCGGAGATGGCGACCACCGAGTTGGTTGCGCCGATCAACCGTGCAGTCTTACCCGCGCAATCTAAAATCGCTCAGAAAAGTGACGAACTGCGCACCAACTACCTGCAGGTGAGCGGTATTTTGGCGGCGCTGTCTATTCCCGTCGGGGTTGGTCTGGCGGCCGTTGCCGAGCCTGCAATCCTCGTTGTGATGGGCCCCACCTGGGTGGACGCAATCCCGTTGCTCGCGATCATGGCGCCCGCCGGGGCACTTGGATTTATTGAATCAAATACCGGTACCACCTGCATGGCCGCCGGCCGGCCGGACGTGCTGTTTAAGCTCTATTTGTTTTTCGCGACACTGCTTTTGGGATTGGTTGGGCTGTTCTCACAATGGTGGGGAGTGATAGGAGCGGCGTGGGGTGTGCTCGCCGCGGTATTAATCAACACGCCCATCTACGCCGCTGCAATCTTAAAGGTGATCGGCTTGCCGCTAAGCGCTTTACTCAATGTCATCTGGCGCCCGGCAATTGCCGCGGCGCTTATGTACGCCAGCGTCGCGGTAACGCTTGGGCAGATGCTAGTGCCCGTGGACACAGCGACCGCTTTGCTGCCTTTAGGTGTCGGTGTCCTGGTCGGTGTCTTCGTCTATTTCGCGTCCTTAACCGCACTTTGGCATTTCGCTGGCCGCCCAGCAGGCGCTGAGCAGCTATTGCTTGCGCAGTGGCAGGAACAGCTTGTCCCGCGCTTGAAACAACGTATGGCAAGAGGCTAGGTGATGATTGTTTTGGCGCCGTGAAAGGCCTCGGCAAAACCGCTATCGGAGCGACATTCCACGCCGCGGATCGCCATCAAACCTTTAAAGGTATCCGCCTTGAACCAGGTTTTGCTTTGTTGGCTTGCAAAATGAGTAGATAAAACGTCGAGCTTTTTCTCTACGAGTTCAAGGCTCAGCGGAATGTAGGTATTGGGCGGATCTAAGCCGCCATCAAACTTTGGTATCTCCATTTCCAGAATCGGGTGATTGCGAAAAGTCTGCCAAGTGAGCTCGCCAATCATGCGGTGATCTTGATGCAGATCGCGGCGGTAGTGGGTGATCACTAGGTCTGGAGAATAGCGCGCACCCAGCGCCGCGAAATACTCTTTTATTTCGAGCCCGCAATAAGGTAGGCGCCCGTCAGGGAAACTCTGCAGATTGAGGTTCCACGAGCCCGCGCCGCTCAGTAGCTCTCGCGCGGCGTTCTGAGACTCGTTACCGCGCTGTTCATCGCTACATAGGATTTCGATATCGATATGGAGATCCGATCGCCTTTCGATGAAATGCAGGAGAGCCCCGCCACAGCCGATCTCAACGTCGTCGCAATGCGCCGCGAGGCACAGGATTGAGGGTTGTTCTTCAGAAAATTCAAACGCGAGCACAATGCACCACTAACTGGATTGCCATACCGCCCACGGGGTATCGCCGGCACCGTGCATGCGATCGAGGGTTATTTTGTCCTTGAAGGTATCCATCGCCTTCCAAAAGCCGTCGTAACGATAGCCTTGTAAAGCGCGTTCGGCGATCAGCCGATCGAACGGTTCATCGACTAGTTCCTCCCCCTCCTTGATGTAATCAAAAATCTTGCTCCGCAAAACCATATAGCCGCCATTGACCCACACATCACTGTGGGCGATGGGCCGGATCGTTTCCACCACATCGTCGTCGTTGATGGTCACCGCGTGGAAAGA
Source organism: Pseudomonadota bacterium (assembly GCA_039030125.1). GTDB lineage: Bacteria > Pseudomonadota > Gammaproteobacteria > JBCCEV01. The sequence goes on from JBCCEV010000124.1 coordinate 7,645, forward strand.
CTGCGAGGAAGGTTTTACCGCGGCGAAGCAACCAGTGGCGGTGCTTTTGTGAAAGCGCGCGATGTGCTCATCGAGCGGTAAATCTGACAATTGGTCGCCGTAATTGAGCAAAAACATATCTTCATTTTCGAGATACTCGCGGGCTCTTAGAAATCGTTGTCCGATGTTGGCGTGCAAACCAGTGTCCAAGAACGTGATCCGCCAATCGTTGACATCGCTTTGGCTGTTCAAAATCCGGATCTCGCCGCGTTCAAGAATAAAATCACTCGATTGAGCGGGTTGATAGTTGAGAAAGTAGTCCTTAATCAAATGGCCCTTGTAGCCCAAGCAAAGGACAAAGTCGGTGTGGCCGTAATAAGCGTAGTACTTCATCAAATGCCAAAGAATTGGCCGCTCCCCAATCGGTACCAGGGGTTTGGGGATCGTCTCCGAGTGCTCTCGTAGGCGGGTGCCCAAGCCACCGCAAAAAATCACCACTTTCATGTCGCTTTCGCTCTCAAATCGGTTTGAGTAGGGAGCGCTCGGTTAGCTCGGTCGCCAGTTCTCGAATCGTTTCCAGCGTGTAACCCGAACGTTCTGCGATATCCATTAAATCATGATTGCCGTCGCAGAGATTCAAGATCCATAGCATGATCTCAACGCGCTCAGCCGGTGCCCGGCCGCCGATTGAGTTGTACAGTCCGCGCTTGCCCAGTTTAGGCTCGCCAAATGGCTCGATATTGATAAAGCATTCCCGAGTTTCAAACTCATCGACGATCTGTTGGCAAAGAACTAACGCCTCAGCCATCGTGCGCCCGTCAATGAGATCCAGATTATCGCCCGAAGTATGGTATTCGGGGTATTCATCGTGCGGCACGCGGCTCAGACGACCCACATTAAGACGAAAACCAGGCGAGCAAAGTTGACGCTCCTCGTAACCATAAGGATCAAAAGGCCGGATTTCATGTTCATCGCCGCGCTTGCGTAAACAGCGCGCTGCGATGCGATCAATGGGGGCATCGGCAAAGGGTGTTTGCTTGTAATGAAATGTTCCCGGGCGGCCCAGTAACACGAGGACCAAGCCATGCTTAATGTTGGCAACGGAATGCTGGTGATGAGCAAGCCAGGTCAGAGAGCCGATCGTGCCCGGACCCCACAAAAAGCGATAACTAAAGCGCCGTTTCTCTTTATTGCACAACCACTTCGCGAGCCACGTCGATACCGCTATGCCCGACAGGTTGTCATTGGCCAACGAGGGGTGACAGGTATGGGCGTAGAACAAAACTTCATCTTCCGTTTCGCCGGGCAGAAAACACTCGCCAATTTCGAGCACGCCCGGTTTTACTTCAGCGTCGATATAGGCGTGGTAGGTTCCGGAGGAGAGCCGTTGGTATACGGCATGAGGAAGGCAAAATCCCCAATTACGTTGATAGTAGGCGGTTCGGTAGGGGATGAGTTCCGGTTGTTCGGGCAGCGTGTGCAGGTGTGGTTTTAGCTCCTCAAGACTCAGTTTTTTATCGACGCCAACGCTGTAATTGAGGACGTGCAGATTGTTGGTTCTGAGGTCGGCGACGCGCTGACCATTGGGGTCCTCAAGAAAAGCGTCGTTGATGGTCCATTCCGGCGGAACCTCCCAATCGAATACCGGCGTGCCAGAGGTATAACTTAGAGTCCTTAGCGGTACCTCAGCGCCGATCCGCCTCAGCGTTTCCCGAACGCCCTGGCCGGTGATGCTGCGACAGATCGGGAAAAGCTCGTTGGTGAATTTCTCCAGGCGACTCGCGATTTCTCCGTCCCCGTTGTTCACCAGGCGTAAGCCTCGAACGCCTGGGGATTGAAATCGGGGTAGTTGGCGTCGCGCTCAAGCAGGGTTGGCGCGCTAAGTGGCCATTTAATATCGAACAGCGGATCGTTCCAGCGGACGCCGAAGCCGAGGTCCGGGGCGTAGAAATCCGTCATTTGATAGAAGATATCGCAATCGTCTTCCAAGGTTTGAAATCCGTGGGCGCACCCCGGCGGAATGTAAAGCGCACGGTGATTATGGCTGCTAAGTTCAAATCCTTGCCAGCGATGTTGGCTCGATGAGCCTGTCCGCAGATCGAGGACGACATCAAAGATCCGCCCCCGAGTGCAGCGCACGAGTTTAGCCTCCGCCGAAGGTGGCAGTTGCAAATGCAAGCCGCGCAGCGTACCGCGGCGCACATTAACTGAAATCGAACTTTGCACGAAATGGCCGTTCAGACGGCAGTCGCTAAATTCATGCTCACAGGCGGTGCGCGCAAAGAGCCCGCGCTCGTCGGTGTGTGGTTCAATGTCGAGAAGCCAGCAGCCGGTGACCTCGGTCGGTGAAAATCGCATCACCGTCGCCAGTAAAAAGCATCATCGATCTGTTGGGTACGAAGCAGATATTTCAACTGTTTCAACCGTGTGAAAGCTCGAAACTCGAATGTGCTGGCCGCCATCTCAATGCGCGAAAAGACATCGTAGAGTTCTTGCGCTCCATCGGATAAAGCGTGCTTGGCGTCGTAGCCCGGTAACGCCGCGATTTTGTCGAAGTTAACTTTATAACTCCGATTGTCTTGGTCGGCGGGCCCGAAGCTGACTTTGCACCCGGGAAAGACGTGAGCGACGGCCTCGGCGATTTCTCGCACCTGGTAGTTCTGTGCGTTGGCGCCCACGTTGAATACCTCGCCATGAATAAGGTCCCGAGGGGCCTGCAACGCCGCGATAACGGCACTGGATATGTCGTCGATGTGCACCAGTGGCCGCCAGGGGCTGCCGTCGCTCGTCATGGCTATTTCCCGATTGACCCAAGCCAAGCCCGCCAGATTATTTAGCACGATGTCGAATCGCATTCTCGGTGAGGCACCAAAAGCAGTGGCATTACGCAGGAAGACGGGCGAGAACGAGTCGTCCGCCAATGCTGTGAGATCATTCTCCACAAGGCATTTACATTTTGCGTAGGCAGTTTGTGGATCGACCGGCGAGGTTTCGTCGACGATGTCCTTTCCCGATACCCCGTAGACGCTGCAAGATGAGGTGTAGACGAAGCGCTCGATCCCGGCTGCTTTCGCCATCTCGGCGAGTTTCACCGAGCCTCGATGGTTGATGTCGAACGTTACCGCCGGGCTGTTTTCGCCGAGCGGATCGTTCGACAGTTCGGCTAAATGAACGACGGCGTCAATGCCTTCGAGATGACGTGCCTGGAAGTCCCGCAAATCACCGATAATGGTTGGCGGTAGGACGCTTAACTGCGCGGGTTCGGAAAACAGCCAGCCGTCACGATAATAGCCAGTGTCGAATCCCACGACGTCGAAACCGGCGGCAATCAGCCGCGGGGTCAAAACGCAACCGATGTACCCCTCGCTACCTGTGACTAGGATTTTCAAAATGGTCCCGCTTGGATTTAGAAGATTTCGACGGTTGGTATTGGCACCACAAACTTACCGCCCCAATCGCGAATGTAGGCATGCGATTCAGAAATTTCGTTTCGCAAGTTCCAGGGCAGGATCAAAACATAATCGGGCCTTGTTTCGCGTATTTTCTCGGGGGCATAAATTGGCAGGCGCGCACCCGGCGTGTAACGACCCTGCTTGTAAGGGCTGCGATCGACGGTGTAATCAATGAAATCGGTTCTTATGCCACAGTAGTTCAGCAGGGTGTTTCCTTTGCCTGGCGCGCCGTAGCCAACGACGACTTGGCCGGCTTGTTTGGCGTCGATAAGGAAGGCCAGCAGGCGTTGTTTGGTGGCGATCACCTTGGCGCGAAACGCGTCGTACACGCTGGTGCTTAGATACCCTTTCTGAACTTCTTCCGACCGGACTTGCTGGACGCTTGGCTGTTCAGCGTGGCTGCTGGTTTGTAGTGCCGCATAAACTCGCAAAGAGCCCCCGTGTGTGGCGAGTTGTTCAACGTCGAAAATCCGCAGGCCATGGGCTCCAAAGATGGTTTGCACCGCATGCAAGGCGAGATACGAATAGTGTTCGTGGTAGATCGTGTCGAACTGGTTTTCCTCGACGAGCCGGACCAGGTGTGGAAATTCCATCGTCACGACGCCTTCGGCAGCGAGTAGCTGACTGAGCCCGTTAACGAAGTCATTGATGTCTGGAACGTGCGCTAAAACATTGTTGCCGATGATGAGGTCAGCCGCGCCAAACGCCTCGCGCGCGTGGCGCGCGGTTGGCTCGCCGAAGAAATCCGTTATCACGGTGATGCCTTTTTCAGCCGCTACCTTGGCGACATTGGCCGCCGGCTCGATGCCGAGCGCGGGGATCTGCCGATCGACAAAATTTTTGAGCAGGTAGCCATCGTTGCAAGCAATTTCCACGACCCTCGATTCAGCGCCTAGGTGGAAACGCTCGGTGATCATCGCAACATAATTGGCGGCGTGCTCGACCCAGCTTGGCGAATAGGAAGAAAAGTACTCGTAGTCGGCGAACAGTTCCTCAGGTTCTACGAAATCCTCGGTTTGGACGAGCCAACACTGCGTGCACACCCATACCTTCAACGGATAGAAAACTTCGTACTTCGCGAGATCTTCGGGGTCTACGTGTTTCTGGCAAAGTGGTGAAAGCCCAAGATCGACGAACTCCTGGTCGAGCGGCGTCCCACAAAATCGACACCCCGCCATTGTTAGTCGCGTGGTTCGCTGGTGGTGCGAACGTTGCTCGCCGCGATCCCGAGCCGGGCTTTGGCGTACGCTTTCAGTTCCCGAAACAATATCGGTCGCATCCACGCGATATTTCGCAGTACCAGGAAGAACAACTTCAGCCGCTGCGCACTCGACAGGCCGCAGCGGAACACCGCGCCGAGCAGGAACCAAGCATGGTGGAACCGCGCAAGCTCAAAGACGCGGCCCGGTTCGTTGACATAGAAATCCCGCAGCTCATCGTCTGAGCGCAGGTAGGTCGAGGTTTTGGCGTCCATGCGCCGATAGAACAAGGGGCGTTGGATCTGGACGAATTTGCCGTGCAGCGCCAGCTCCGCCATCATCTTTTGATCCGACCCCGAGAACGCCCGGTTCAGGCCCGTGCGGGTCATAGCCAGGTCGGTAGTCTTAACCAACGGTTTCTGGCGTTGAGTAAATAATCCAGAAGGCTGC
>JBCCEV010000125.1:0-12718 GCA_039030125.1 Pseudomonadota bacterium
GTCGAATACCCAAATTCGGTATAAACATTCCCACTGCTCCCGTCGAACTCAGCGCTCGCGACGCTATCAATCAATCCAAGTTGGATGTTGCGCGTGGAATCGTATTGCTCGTTTCCATAACCACCGATAATTTCCGCGTGCCAGTGAAAACCCTGCCACCGTGCGTAACCACCGGCTTGCCAACCTGTCACCGAGGTGCTGGCAACAGGCGCGAACTGGTTGATCTCTGAGTCCGAGTAAAGTCCATAGACACCGAGCGTTATCGAATCCGAGGCGCGCATGTCATAGCCGGCGATCACGCCCGCGTTATCACCTTCAGCGGTGGTGGTGCCACTTAAGTCAAAATCGCCAAAGCCCACCAGCGCCCTCAGCCACAGGCCGTGCGTGTCATTCGACCGAAGCGTCGAGGCGGCTTGCATTGCCGCACCCAATACCGCCGGATCACCGCTCTCACTGTCATTCGCCATTGCTAACAGCACATCATCACGCGCCGCGACTTGTGACGACATTGCCCGAAAGCCCGACAAGCCGCGCAAGCGATTGCCGATCTGTCTGACCGCCGCGCGTGATTGCGCCTGTGTTGCCGCCGGGATCGGCAAGTTCGAAGCGCCGGATATTGTGTTTAAGGCCTCTGGAACTTCTTCAACGCTCAGCACTTGCAACCCTTGCACCACCGCGGCTGTGTCACCGTTAACGGTGGTCAACATCGATTCGAGGGCCGCGGCGGCCGCGCTTTCGTTCGGCCCGGATGCGAAATCCATGAAGGTTTGATCGTTGCGCACCAAGTGCAACCAAACGCGATTGGGATCGTATTCGATCCGTGTGTCCAAAAAGGCCAAGTTGGAGGTGACCGACCCGAAGCGGCCGAACACGCCCGTGCCAGCAGTGAGCAGCGGGTAAAGACTTTGCGTTGGATAACGACCCGGTGCCGCCGAGATCCGCAGGTTGGCGCCCGCAATGTCCGCACGCCCACCCACGGTGATCTGATCGGCATGTCCCGGTGAGACCGCGACCTCCAAGGTCGAACCCGCCATTAACCATAGATTGCCTGAAATGGCGCCATGGCCAGAAAAGCTCGTGCCGGGTGCGGCAAATACGTGCCCCCCGATATCCGCGTTAAATCGCAGCCTGCCCTCAAGGATACTCGTTAGCCCGCTTTGGGTGCCGCCGCCGGCTAGGGTCAACGTTCCATCGCCACGCTTGATCAAGTTACCCGTGCCCGAAACCAGACCAGCGATTTCCACCGAATGCATACCGGTATCGATCGTGTTGTCACCAAAGACATTGACATCGCGATCAAGTCGCAGCGAATTTTGCGCACGGAGCTCGCCGCTGCTGAGCGTTAGATCACCGCCGACGCCAAGATTATTGTCACTAAAAATCGCTAACGGACCGCTCACCGACGTTCGCCCTTGATAGCTGCTGGCACCAGCGAGCGTCAGCACACCGGAGCCCGACTTACTGACGCCGCCACTGCCTGAAATCGTTCCCCCATAGGTTGAATCGACCGCGTCGATCGCGAAATGTAGCTCACCGTTGTTGACGACTGTGGCGCTGATCGCCGCTGGAATCACGGTCAGGGTACCTGCCTCGATTCGGGTTTCACCGGTATAGCTATTCGCCCCAAGCAGACGATGTTCCCCGTTGCCTGTTTTGGTGATCCCACCGGTACCGGTGATCGAGCCGGTGAACTCGGTAAGGATATGTTCGCCGCCAAAACGAAGCTCGTTGGCCCCTAAGTTAACGGCGCCCAAGCCCATTAAAGCAGCGATCGATCGTCGGCCGTCGGCAGCGGAAATGTCCAGCGTTCCATTGGCGTCAACGAGGACGCGGCCCTCCTCGGAAATATTGCCGGTGCCGGCGAATGCGAGCGTACCGGTTTCCACCACGGTCCATCCGGACTGGCCCAAGAACCCGTCGATGGTGAACGTGGTGCCGGGAGTGCCGCGAACAATGAGATCGCCATCGCCAAACAAAACACCATCGAAGTCGGAGTCCACGGCGGGCTGGACGACCAGATTCTGGGTGCCAAGGTCTACCGAGCCGAAGCCGGTCAACGAACCGACGGCTAAAGCAAACGGGGTGCTAGGCGCGCCGGCCACCGAGTCCACGGCAAAGGTGGTATTGAAAGGAACGCCAAGATCCCCACCCGCGAAATTGAATTCGGGCAAAGCCACCGGCGCGCCGATCGGCATGAGGTTGATATTCATGCCACCAGATCCGATCAGAGCCAGTAAGGCTTGCGCGAACTCCGAGTTGTTCATCCCGCGGTTGAACAATATGTGGAATGGATCGGAGTCTTGGCGACCATCGATTTGCATTGCGAGTTCAACGAGGTAGGCACCTTCACTGCCGCCCGCCGCACCGCCGGCCGTTTCGATAAACCAATCAAGGTGGGTGTGCAACGAACCGTCAGCTTGCGTGTTGTCGACAATCAGCGACTCCGGTCCACTGATCCCACCGCTGGTGAATAATGTGCTGCTGGCGTTGAAGGTCCCACAAATGATCAAGCCACCGCAGGCACTGGGATCGGTGATCACCTGTTCCAGACCGCCCGCGAGACGGACCTGTTCGCCGAGCGGTGTCGAATTCACCCAGGTATCGGTTTTGGGATCCCAATAGCTTAACGACCCAACCGCGCGGTAGCGCAATAGCTGATTGGCGGGCAGTGAACCTGCTCCGGAAAAAAACCCGGGATCATCAACCCCAAATGGACCGCCGGCAAAGTCACCGAAATCGGTCACGAATATTTGTTGACCGGTGGTTCCGTGCACGGGAAGGGTTCCGGCAGGAACACCGACAACGGCTAGCACGTCGAGCGAGTTACAGCCGGGCGACCCGGCGGAGCAGAAACCCGCGGTGAGCTGATTACCCTGCTGTTCGACGACGATATCGATATGGACGGCATGTGCGTTGCCGGTGAATAACGCGCAAGTTATGGCGATGTTCAGGGCAACAATGTTTTTGAGTAAACGCATGGCTAGAAATCAAACCGTAGGCCAACATCAACGGCCCGGCCCGGCTCTGGCATGAACTGCCGCAAGAAGGAAGTCGAGTTGCGAATGTCATCGTTAAGCAGATTGCGCGCGCGAACAAAAGCGAAACCATTGCGCCCGAACGGGGCCTTAAAGCGATAACTGGCCTCCGCGCTCAGCGCCATGTAGCTCGGGGTTAGCGTTTCATTGAGGCCGGCGCGGTTCTGCGCGGTGCTGTGAGACAGACGAACCTTTCCGTACCAACCCAGCTTTTCATATTCGATTGCCGTGCCATAACTCAGCGGCGGCAGCCTGGGCACACTGCCAGCGCCAGGGTCAACGAAATAGCCGCGCACCAGCTCGGCAAATGCGGAAACACTGAACAGACCCACCCGCGTCTCAAACGGAACAGTGGCACGGGTCTCAAAACCGAGAAATTTCGCATCCTGCTGCAAATAACCAAAAGCGCTCACGCACTGATCGATTTGCACGCATTCAGCTTTGAATAGCTGCTCCTCAACATCGAAAAGAAAACCAAGGTTCTCCTGATAAATAAAGTCGCTGATATCGCGATAATAAAAATCGCTTTCCAAAGTAGCGATACCAGTTTCCCACACCAAGCCGAATTCTTTCGATTGCGTCGTCTCAAGGTCGAGTTCGACGTTGCCAATATCAAACGATCGCGTCGATAGATGCGGCCCCAAGGACAGTAGCTCTTGAACATCCGGTGCGCGCTGCGTGTAGCTGTAAGACGCATGGGCGCTGAGAGTTTGGGTAAGATCAACGTTGAGAACGAACGAACCCGAGTAGGCGACATAATCCAACTCATCCGGTAAATCGATGCTGACGATGCCGCCGATTGAGCGCTGCGTCTCACTCGGACGGGTGGTGACAGATTCCCTTCGAAATCCGAATTCCGCTCCCCATTTCGAGAAGTCAAATTTCTGCACGACGTACACGCCGAGCGTGTCGATGTCCGATTCGGGTACGAAGGTTTCAAAACCCGTCGCCCCGAATTGACGATCAACCAACTGACTGCCGATGCTGGTGGTGGCCCAATCCGACCACCACAAATCAATTTCGCCGCGACCTTCAATTACCTCATTGCGGAACGTCGTTGAAACGCGTGAGTTGTCCGATTCGTGATGGCGATAATCGACATGCGCGACCTGACCCGAGATCTTGTCGATGAACGACGCCGGCTGCCATTCCGCCTGCATCTCGCGCCGGCTCTGGTCGAGATCAATTCGAATTCGCTGCTCGGTCGGCGCCTGTCCCGGAATATCGCTATGGGGCGGCAAGCCGCCCGGGGGAATGCCATATTCGTTCGACATCGTGCTGATCGCCGCACCAAGGAAGCCGTGATCACCCGCAATCGAGGCGCCAACGGCGCCGCCGCGCGCTTCAGCGTCTGAATTTCGCAACCGCCCTTCGCTTCGCTCAAACTCGACGAACTCCCCGAACTGCTGGCGCACCGCGTCCTCATCGAGCGCGGCCCCGGGGATATCCACATTACCGGTTTGCCGATCAAAACCATCGACATGCAGCGTTAAGTAGTCATAACCCATGTCAACTTTGAAGGCTGCGAGATGCCCCTCGGGATTGTTGCCATAGCGAGACTCGACGGTGCCGGACAAATAGCGTCCCGGTGCTTCTCTGGGGATGCGACCATCGATGATCTCGACGGCCCCACCGGCGGCCCCGCTGCCATAGCGAACAACATCAGCGCCGCGGACAATGCGGATTTGCTCGGCAAGGATCGGTTCAACCGCGACGGCGTGATCGGGGCTCGCCGCCGAGGCATCGTGGGTACCGATCCCATTCTGCAGCATCTTCACGCGCGAGCCGGTTAGCCCACGGATCACCGGGATCCCGACACCCGGCCCGAACGACGCGTTATGCACACCGAGTTCTTCGTCGAGGGTGGCGCCGAGCGTTGAACCGACCCGACGCGCGAGATCGTCACCGCTTAGCGTCGTGGCGGGCGAAAGCTGGGGACCGGCCGGGATCGTATGGCCGTAGACAACGATTTCCTCGACTTCGGGAGGCTCATCTTCGTTCTCTTTTTGAGGCTGATTTTCCGCGGCGAAAGCAACGCTTCCAACGGCGAGTAACAGAGTGACTAGGGCGGCGGAGCAGCGGCTCGGACCTTGCGCTAAAAAGCGTAATGTTATAACGTATGTGCTCATAATGTAATAATGTAACATTCACAATCGCCTGCGCCAAGACGCTTCGTTTTCGGCGCGGATTAACAGTAATTACTGGGAGTTTTTGGATATGACATTTTTAAAGCACTTCAATCGAGTGGCTTTGGGGCTGATGTTATTTGCGCTCTCGTTCGCCAGCTACGCGATCCACTCCGACATCGAAATCGAGTTGGACGGTGGTAAATTCGAAGTAGAAACCGCTGACGGTGCGCCACCGGCCGAGGTCACCCTTGGTGGCTTGAAGCTTTTTGAAACCGAGTTCGGTGAGCTAGGGAACCTCTTCGCTACCGACGAACCTGGTTGGGAAGCGGAAGATGGCACCGGTAACGCCGGTGAGATCGTCGGTGTTGAAATCATGGCTAACCTGCGCAGGTGGGATGGCAGCATGTTTGCGACCACCGGCTTTGATGAATTCATCCGGATTTCCGGCGCGTCACCGGATATCGACGTGTCCTCCTCCAGTGGGCTCGGCGCCTTCTCCTTCATCGATGCGCTCGATGGTGACGGCGGTCTTCACACCCATCTGGATTTTGAAATCATGACTACAGGGATAGGAAACCCGACGGACGGCGCGTACCTGCTTGAAGTTGCCGTCTTTGGTCTTCTAGCTGATCAGACGACACCGGTCTACACCCCGTCAGACAACTTCCTCCTCGCATTCCATTTGGATGCCGGAGGCACTTTTGGCGAGGAAGCCTTTGAATCGGCGGTGGAAAGCCTGCTCCCACCGGCACCCGTGCCGGTGCCCGGTGCGGTTTATTTGCTCGGCTCAGCACTCCTTTTCCTAGCCCGCGGCGTGCGAGGTACTCGCGCCGCCGTCTAGATTTCTCCATGTAACCGCCGCGCTTCGCGGCGGTCTGCATCCGGCCCGGCAGCAGTGACGCTTGCTGTCGGGCTGCTCCTTTGTTACACCACCTGATACTTCCATAGCAGAGCTTTTTAGCGTGGTCCGCGTCGCGCCCCTTTCACTGTCTATTTTTTTCCTCTCCGGCTTCTCGGCGCTCGGCTACCAGCTCATCTGGGTACGACAATTCACCGCCGCTTTGGGACATGAGCTTCCTGCGGCCTTCGCAGTAATTGGCGCGTTCCTCGGCGGTCTAGCCATTGGTGCATTCGCGCTAAACCGCGTTGGCAAAAGCCAGCGTCCCGATCGCTGGTACGCGGCGCTTGAGCTTGCAATCGGGAGCTGGGCGTTGGTGACGCTCGCGCTTATCGAGCCGGTAACGGCATACGCTTATGCGCTCCTTGGCGTGGAGACAGAGCCGCTCAGGTATTGGTCGGTGGCCTTTGTCTTAACATTTCTAACGTTGCTGCCGGCGACGGTCGCCATGGGTGGCACCTTGGCCGCGGCCGAGCACTGGTTTGCTCGGATCAAAGCGCAAGAGCGACAAATTAGCGCCGTTTATGCCATTAATACCGCGGGTGCCGCTGCCGGCGCTCTCCTCGCCCCGTTTCTCCTGATGCCCGCTTTGGGATTAATGCGCGCCCTGATTTGCCTTGCGGCGATCAATATCGGCATCGCAATGCTTGTGCTTGCGATCGGCCGGGGCAGTGAGCCAACGCCAGCAAGCAACGCTCATAACGAACATAAGCCCACGCCTCGCGACGCTCAAAAACTTGCCGCCAGATTATTCGCCGCCGGATTCCTCGGGATCGGTTTCGAAGTGCTCGGCGTTCGTATCATGGCCCAGCTCTTCGAAGGCACCGTCTACAGTTTTAGCGCGGCGCTTACGACGTTTCTGGTGGGAACCGCGATAGGGAGTTCGCTGTTCCCGAAAATCAAAGCGCGGTGGGATCCGCGCCGCCGCCTTTCTTATCTCGCGGCAGGCCTGTCGGTCACGGTGCTGATTGGCTTTAACGTGCTCGCCAACGCGCAACCGGCTTATCGAATGGCGCGCCGCATGTCTGAGGACCTCTTCAGCATTCTCATCGCGGAGCTCGGCTTGTCGATCGCTGTTTTTGGACTCTCGACAATTTTGATGGGCATCTTATTTTGCCATTTAGCCGAGGAAGCGCAGCAACAACGCCGTGGGATCGGCTGGGCACTTGGGACTAATACGCTCGGCGGCATGTTGGCGCCCGGGATCCTCGCCGTCTTTGCCATCCCCACAATGGGCACCAAATGGGCCGCCGTGGTGCTCGGCTTAGGGTATCTGGCACTCATACCGCGGCCGTGGGCGCTGCCGCGCTGGGCGCCCGCGGTACCGTTGCTGGTGGCGGGGCTATTACCTGAACATTTGCGCATCGTGACCTTGCGCCCCGATGAATCGGTAATTGCCTATAACGATGGCGTTGTGGCTTCCGTTGCCGTGACGAAGCGCAATCAGGAAACAAATCTTCGCGTCGACAATCGATTTCAAATGGGTGGCACTAGCGCCGCGGCGCTGCGGGTACAACGCTTGCAAGCCCACTTGCCGCTGTTATTACATCCAAACCCCAACAGTGTGCTGTTCCTCGGAGTGGCAACGGGGATCACCAGCGGTGCCGGCCTACTCCACAACGAGCTTAAGATTGATGCGGTTGAACTATCGCCCGAGGTTCTGCAGGCAATCCCATTTTTCAACAAACAGAACGGTCGGCTAAAAGACTCATCGCGAGTTGATCTTCACAATGCCGATGCCCGACGCTTTATTCGCACCAGCGAGCAAAAATTTGACGTGATCGTGGGCGATCTCTTTCAGCCTGCAAGAGATGGGGCGGGACTGTTGTATACCGCCGAGCATTTCGCGAGCGTTCGTGAACGGCTCAATGAGAACGGAATGTTTTGCCAGTGGTTACCGATCTATCAGATGGATATTGAACTGGTGCGGGTCATCACCGGCACATTCCTCGCGGTGTTCCCGCATGTGGAAGCTTGGCTTGGCAACATCGGCACGGACTATCCGGTGGTTGCCTTGATTGGATCGAACACCATAAGGAACGTAGATACCGAACAACTGCGGCGGCGCATGGCCAAGCCCGCACTCGCCGGGCACCTCGCGCGGAGCGCGATCAGAGGACCGGTACAACTATTGGGGCATCAGATCGCCGATCACCAAACGCTTACGGATTTCTCAAAAAACACCCCCTTGAATACCGATGATTTCCCTGTGGTCTTGTTCAGAGCGCCAAGCTTCACCTTTCGCCGGGTGCCCAGCTACACCACCTTAGTTGCGTTACAAAATGCATTTGAGGCGGAAAAATCGATCGCTCAAAATCGCAACTCCTACCCCGAAGATCTCGCTGTGGAAGTCGATAGATTTGTCGGTGCCAGAGACGAATACCTGCAAGGGCTGGTCGCCATCAACGAGGGTCAAGAAGCAACCGGTCACGCGAGACTGCTTGGCGCGGTCAAACAAAGCGACAAATTCACACTGGCCTACGCGCAGGTGGTGAACCTAGCGATCCGGGCCGCGGCCGGGCAACCCGAGCGGGCAACAAAAATGCTTGAGGATTTGCGCGACGCGCAACCGACAACGCCAATTGCCAACAGAGTGCTGCGCAAACTCAGGCAGCAAGGCAAACTGCCGGCGTTCTAACTGGTCCTAGAGCCTGGGATGTCCACACGCGCACGCACGGCCTGAGATGGGTTTCAAGCGCTGCGCCGCCGCGGCTCTCATCACGCGACCCTTACTCCTTGTTGAACAACCCGCGCATCCAGCGCTCGGCGCTGATCCCGCGAAAGCACTCAAGACGTACTAAATCGACTAATCTGATGTGAAATTCATAGAGGCGACCACACATGAGCGAGCCGGCTAAACCCATCAACGTCGCGCTCCAAGGCGGCGGCGCCCACGGCGCATTCACCTGGGGCGTGCTAGATCGGCTGCTTGCAGACCCGCGTTTGAAAATCGAAGGCCTCAGTGGGACGAGCGCGGGCGCAATGAACGCCGCGTGCGTGGCGGACGGATGGTCTAGCAACGCTGCAGAGGGGGCGCGCGACAAACTCCGAGAGTTCTGGCTCGCGGTGAGCGATCTGGGTCAATTGAGTCCGATTCAGCGCTCGCCCATCGATGTGTTCATGGGTAACTGGAGTCTTGATACCTCGCCAACTTATGTATGGTTCGATTTGCTCAGCCGGCTCGCCTCTCCATACCAGCTCAACCCATTTAACATGAACCTGCTTAAGGAGCTGTTGGCCCGCACGGTCGATTTTGAGCGCGTGCGCCACTGCAGTGATTTGCGCCTGTTTATCTCCGCCACCAATGTCGAAAGTGGACGCGTGAAAGTGTTCGAGCGCGAGGAGTTGACCGCCAGTATGATCATGGCCTCGGCCTGCTTGCCGTTGCTCTTTCACGCCGTTGAAATCGATGGGGTGCCCTATTGGGACGGCGGCTATATGGGCAACCCTGTGTTATTTCCTTTCCATCGCCGCTGCTCAAGCGATGATGTGATCGTGGTCCAGATTAATCCCGTGGAGAGGCCTGGCACCCCAACGAGCGCCCGGGATATTCTCAACCGCATGAACGAGATCACTTTCAATGCAAGTTTGTTGAATGAATTTCGCGCGATTGATTTCGTCAGCCGCTTGATTAAAGAACAACGGCTTGAGGGGCTCGACTACCATGATATGCGCGTGCATGTGATCACCGCCGACGAAGAGCTCCGCGACCTGGGCGCCTCAAGTAAACTCAACGCGGAGCGCGCCTTCGTGGAGCATCTATTCGAAGCCGGCTATCAAGCCGCCGAGCGATGGCTCGCCGATCACTTTACAGCGCTCGGCAATCGCGGCACCGCCGAGTTGCGGCCTATCTACCAAGGTGCGGACGACGTCCGCGAACAAACGACGGAGTAAACACCGAATGACCGATCTCAGTGGCAAAACAGCGCTCGTTACGGGTTCAACAAGTGGCATTGGTCTTGGCGTGGCACAAGCCCTGGCGCGCGCGGGTGCGAATATCGTCATCAACGGTTTTGGTGATCCGGCAGCGATTGAAAAAGAACGCCTCGCCATCGAAGCACTGGGGGTCACCTGCACTTACGATGGGGCGGACATGACCAAACCCGAGGCGATCGAGGCGTTGGTTAAAACCGCGGTGTCCCGCTTTGGCAGCGTCGACATCGTGGTCAACAACGCTGGTATTCAAAATGTTCAGCCGGTTGAAGAGTTCGATCTCGGGAAGTGGGATCAGATCATCGCGATTAATATGTCATCGAGCTTCCACACCGTGCGTGCCGCGATACCCGCAATGAAAGCGCAAGGTTGGGGACGGATCATCAACATCGCCTCAACCCATGGCCTGGTGGCCTCACCGTTTAAGTCGGCATACGTCACCGCCAAGCACGGCGTCGTTGGGCTTACCAAGACTATCGCGCTTGAAGTTGCGCAGAACGGCATCACCTGCAACGCGATTTGCCCAGGCTATGTCCGCACGCCCCTGGTTGAGAACCAGATCGCCGACACCGCCAAGGCGCGTGGTATCAGCGAGGAAGAAGTCGTCAAGGACGTGCTGCTGGCTGCGCAATGGACAAAGAAATTCGTAACCATTGAACAGGTTGGCGGCGTGGCCGTATTCCTGTGCTCTGAAACAGCCGACAACATTACCGGAATTGCATTACCGGTTGACGGCGGCTGGACCGCCGCCTGACTTAGGCTCTCAACAGGTTTCGTCGTTGGATTTGGCCTTAGGCAAGCGCGGCGGCTAGCCGCTCGCACCACTGCTCAATCACCTGCAAGCGCGCGTAGCGCTTATCGTTACCAGCGACTATGGTCCACGGCGCGATTTCAGATGATGTGCGGGTCACCATATCGCACACCGCCAACTCGTAGTCAGCCCAGCGCTCGCGATTGCGCCAGTCCTCATCTGTGATCTTGTGCTGTTTGGTTGGATCCCGTTGACGTTCCTCGAAGCGGCGGAGCTGCTCATCGGCATCGATGTGAAGCCAGAACTTAAGCACAACTGTGCCATGCTCAACGAGCTGCTCTTCGAAGGAATTGATTTCGTTGTACGCCCGCTGCCACTCGATGGGATCGGCGAACCCTTCAACGCGCTCAACCAGCACGCGCCCATACCAAGACCGGTCGTAGATAGTTTGGTAACCCGCGCGCGGCACCTGGCGCCAGAAACGCCAAAGATAATGGTGCGCCTTTTCCTCATCGCTGGGAGCAGCAACTGAGATCACGCGGTAGAGCCGCGCATCCATTGCTTGAGTCACCCGCCGGATCGCGCCGCCCTTACCGGCCGCATCCCAACCCTCAAACACCCCAACCACATTGACCCGCTGACGATGGGCCTGCCATGCCAACGCCCACAACCGCCGTTGGTGTTGTTTTAGGATCTCGCGATAGGCTTTGTGCTCGACGATCTGATCACCAGGCACCGTGCTCAAGACGCTGGGATCGCCCGCCTTATGCAACACCGGCGAGGTTGTGGTGACCCGCCCGCTTGAGGGCGGCGGCTCGTTCAAGCGCTGGGTGATCCGATCGAGCAGAATTTCCCCGACGCTCAGATTGCGATAGCGACCGTTTTCAGACTCGATAATATGCCAGGGTGAATGGCTGACGTCGGTCTTGCGGATCGCACGCTCGCTGATCTCCGCGAAACGATCGTAGCGTTTGGAAAACGCTTTAACGAACGGCGAGACCTTCACGTCCTTCCCTTTGGCGTCGTCTTCAAGCCGTTTGATCTGAGATTTCTTCGACAGATGAAACCAAAGCTTGATGACCAGCGCCCCATCATCAACCAACATATCTTCGAAATGGCGAATGCGTTCAAGCTCGCGATCAAAACGGCTCTTCGAGATCGTTTTCATCACGCAATCAATAATTGGCTGCGTATACCAGGAGCCAAACAATACACTCAAACGCCCGCGCGGCGGCATTGCCCGCCAAAAACGCCAAAAGCGCGGACGCTGACGTTCCTCATCCGTCTCATCCCAAAAGGCATGTGTTTCGATACCACGAGCGTCCATCCATTGATGGATGATGCTCACGACTTCGCCCTTGCCGGCGCCCTCAACACCCGAAACGATCACGACCACCGGGAAGTCGGCCTCACGAAGACGCCGCTGGGCGCCAAGTAACGCAGCGTGAAGCTCTGGCTCTCGCGCCTTGAACTCTCGCTTGGAGACCTTACGCCCCAATTCGGCGGCTTCAAACATTACCTGCTCGCATAGTGAAGCTGATATAGCAGCGTATCACTTCGAGATTATTGACAAGGATCAAGCACTGCTACCGGCGATTAGGAACCTTACCAAGTGATGACGAGTTCAAATACTTGGCTTGGGCGGCATCGCTTGGATTAACGGTCAAACTGAGTTAGCGGCAGCTAGCGCGAGATTGACGACAAAAAGTAGACAACACGACCTAACAAACTAGCTTAGGCGCTGGGTAGTTGAATTCGTCGCAAAGCAATGGCGTCCCCTAGGGGATTCGAACCCCTGTTGCCGCCGTGAAAGGGCGGTGTCCTAGGCCTCTAGACGAAGGGGACGTAGGTGTGGTCAGCGGGTAGCTGAGGAGGCGCGTATTCTAGCGCCAGATCCTCCTTTATAGAAGGACGATCAACAAGTTGCCGCAGGATTTGGTGGAGCCAGGCGGGATCGAACCGCCGACCTCTA
>JBCCEV010000126.1:0-12703 GCA_039030125.1 Pseudomonadota bacterium
AATAACGAGGTGGTCGACGTATAGATCGGAGCAGGATGATGACTCGACTAGAAACACAATATAGAGAAACTATTGCTCCAGGGCTGAAGGATAAATTTCAGTACTCGAGCGCGATGCAGATCCCGAGGGTCACCAAAGTCACGCTCAACATGGGCCTTGGGGAAGCGGTTGGCGACAAGAAAGTTATCGAACAAGCGCTGGCGGATTTAACGTTGATCGCAGGCCAGAAACCCGTGGTTTGCCTGGCTCGCAAATCGATCGCCGGGTTTAAGATTCGCGATGGCTGGCCAATTGGCGTGAAAGTCACGCTGCGTCGATCGCGGATGTACGAATTTTTAGATCGGCTGATCAATATCGCGATCCCGCGTATCCGAGATTTTCGCGGTTTGAACCCTCGTTCCTTTGATGGGCGCGGCAATTATTCGATGGGTGTTAAAGAACAGATCATGTTTCCGGAAATCGACTACGACAAAATCGATGCGATCCGGGGATTGGATATCACAATTACGACCTCCGCTTCGACCGACGAAGAAGGGCGAGCTTTGCTCGAGGCGTTTCGTTTCCCGCTGCGAGCGGCGTAGGAGAGTACTGAAGAAATGGCAAAGAAATCGATGATTAACCGCGAGCTGAAACGCCGTAAGCTCGTTAAGAAATATGCCGAGAAGCGAGCATCTTTAAAAGCCACCGCTCTCAACACTGAGCTGTCCCCAGAAGAACGTGAGGAAGCTCGAGTCAAGCTGCAGAAACTGCCGCGCGATGCAAGTCCAGTGCGTATGCGAAACCGTTGTGAACTCAGTGGCCGCCCCCGCGGCTACTATCGAAAGTTCGGCTTAGCGCGCAACGAACTCAGGAGGCTTGCCATGCAAGGCCACGTCCCGGGGCTCGTGAAGGCAAGTTGGTAGACGAACGATGAGTATGCAAGACCCCATCGCGGACATGCTAACCCGCATACGCAACGCTCAAGCGCGCTCGAAAATGGATGTATCGATGCCTTTATCCAAAGCGAAGAGCGCGATTGCCGAAGTGTTAAAGAACGAAGGCTACATCGAAGATTTCAAGGTCGAGGGCGAGGCCCCGCTGGAAGAGCTGGTGGTTGCTTTGAAGTACCACGAGGGTCGGCCAGTGATCGAATCGATGCGCCGGGTCAGCCGTCCGGGGTTGCGTGTCTATCGGGCGGCAAAAGAGTTGCCTGATGTTGTTGGTGGACTCGGCGTTGCTGTTATTTCTACGTCTAAAGGCTTAATGAGCGATCGTGAAGCCCGTCGCCAAGGTATTGGCGGCGAAGTTATTTGTGCTGTTTATTGAGTAAGACTGATGTCAAGAATAGCCAACAAACCAATCAACGTTCCCGAGGGCGTCGAGCTCAAGATTGAAGGTCAATTGGTCAGCGTTAAAGGCTCGAAGGGCGAGCTTCGTCAGGAGGTTCATCCTGATGTGGAAGTTGCGCTAGACGATGGCGTACTCAGGGTCGGACAACGCAATGGCGAGCAGGCAACCAAAGCGCTGGCGGGTACGATGCGGGTTTTGATCGCTAACATGGTCGAGGGTGTTTCTGCCGGATTCGAGCGCAAGCTCACGATTATCGGGGTTGGTTATCGCGCTCAAGCGCAAGGCAAGAAACTCAACTTATCCTTGGGCTACTCGCACCCCATCGATTTTGAAGTCCCCGAAGGAATCACTATCGAAACCCCCAGTCAGACCGAGGTCGTGGTGAAAGGGATCGATAAACAACAGGTGGGGCAGGTGGCCGCGAACATCCGCGCGTTTCGCAAACCTGAACCCTATAAAGGCAAGGGCGTGCGATATGCCGATGAGCACATTGTCCGCAAAGAAGCGAAGA
The DNA here is from genome assembly GCA_039030125.1 of Pseudomonadota bacterium. Lineage (GTDB taxonomy): Bacteria > Pseudomonadota > Gammaproteobacteria > JBCCEV01. The sequence continues at coordinate 1,841 of JBCCEV010000126.1, forward strand.
AGACTTAAAACATGGATAAGAAATCTTCACGGTTACGCAGGGCTCGAAAAGCCCGTGCTCGGATCAAACGCCTAGGCGCGCATCGATTCTGCGTTCATAGAACACCGCGCCATATCTATGCGCAGGTGATCGACGGCAACACCGATCGAGTATTGGCTGCGGCCTCTAGCGTTGAAAAAGAATATCGAGCCGAGCAGGCCAATGGCGGGAACGTTTCCGCCGCCGCTGCCATTGGTAAGTTGGTTGCCGAGCGCGCTAAAGCGGCCGGCGTGGAAGAAGTAGCGTTCGACCGCTCTGGTTTTAAATATCACGGCCGGATCAAAGCCTTGGCGGACGCGGCCCGCGAAGCTGGCTTGAAGTTCTGAGGTAGTTTGATGAACACCAAAACCGCAATTCCAGAAAGCTCCGAAGGCCTCTACGAGAAGCTCGTAGCCGTCAATCGGGTGGCTAAGGTCGTTAAGGGCGGTCGAATTTTCGGCTTCTCCGCGCTCACCGTCGTTGGTGATGGCGATGGCCGTGTCGGCATGGGTCGTGGCAAAGCGCGTGAAGTGCCTTTGGCAATTCAAAAAGCGATGGAGGCAGCGCGCAAGGATATGAAGCCGGTGGCTCTCAGCGGCACAACCTTGCAATACGCGGTGGTCGGCGAGCATGGCGCGGCCAAGGTCTATATGCAGCCAGCATCAGAAGGAACAGGGATCATTGCCGGGGGTCCGATGCGCGCTGTTTTCGAGGTGCTTGGTGTCACCGACGTACTGGCTAAATGCATTGGTACCACCAACCCGATTAACGTCGTTCGCGCGACGATCGCCGGGCTGCAATCCATGCGTTCGCCCGAACATATGGCGGCAAAACGCGGCAAAACGGTTGAGGAAATCCGGGGTTAAAGCATGGCTGATGCAACCATCAAGCTGACTTTGGTCAAAAGCCTTAACGGGCGACTGAAAAGCCACAAACAATGCGCTCAAGGATTGGGTATTCGTCGGATGGGTCACCCGGTGAACGTTATCGATACGCCAGAAAACCGCGGGATGATTAACAAAATCTCGTATCTGTTGGAAATCGAGGAAGCTTAAATGCGATTAAACACGATTAAACCCGCAGCCGGCGCCAAGAAGCCAGGTAAGCGCCTGGGTCGCGGCATTGGCTCCGGCCACGGCAAGACCTGTGGGCGCGGCCACAAGGGTCAGAAGTCGCGCTCGGGCGGGTATCACAAGGTCGGTTTCGAAGGCGGGCAAATGCCACTGCAGCGCCGGTTGCCCAAATATGGCTTTAAGTCCCGGATCGCACGGCTTACCGATGAAATCCGCTTGGCAGAACTTGCGTCATTGGCGGGTGGCGATCCGATCGATTTGGTGGCGCTGAAGGACGCTGGATTAGTGCGGAAAGAAGTGCAAGTTGCAAAGGTGATCGCGAGCGGCGAAATCAAAGTCGCAGTTACGGTGCACGGCTTGAAGGCGACCAAGGGCGCGCGCGCGGCGATTGAAGCCGCTGGCGGCAGCATCGAAGAGTAAGGTATTCAGTGGCAACGACTGCGAACAAATTACCCGGCGGTATTGCGGGCCTCGGTAAGCTCACCGAGTTGCGCCAACGGATTTTCTTCTTGCTTGGTGCACTGGTTGTCTTTCGGATCTGCACGCACATCCCCGTGCCTGGGATTAATCCGATTGCGCTTCAAAGTTTGTTCGAATCGCAACGCGGCACCATCCTCGACATGTTTAACATGTTCTCCGGTGGCGCCTTGGAGCGTTTCTCGGTGGTAGCTCTGGGGATCATGCCGTACATCTCAGCATCCATCATTATGCAACTGATGTCTGTGGTTCATCCAAAGCTGGAGCAACTTAAAAAAGAGGGCCAATCGGGACAGAGAAAGATCACTCAATACACGCGCTACCTAACCGTGATTTTGTGCGTTTTCCAAGCCTCAAGCGTCGCGGTAATGCTCGAGCGGCAGACCGGCATGGGCATGAGCTTGGTGATCAACCCCGGCTTGGCTTTCAAGATCACCTGCATCACCACATTGGTGACGGGCACCATGTTTCTAGTATGGCTCGGCGAGCAAATTACCGAGCGTGGTATCGGCAACGGCATTTCAATGATCATTTTCTCCGGCATCGTGGCCGGATTACCGTCCGCGGTGGCGGGCACCACTGAATTGATGCGAACGGGCGAAATCTCGTTCATCTTAGGCTTGTTTCTTGGCGTGTTCGCATTGGGCGTTACCGGGTTGGTGGTATTTGTAGAGCGGGCCCAGCGTCGCATTACCGTTAACTACGCCAAGCAGCAGCAGCGCGGCGGTCAAAGCTTTCAGGCGCAAAGCTCGAGCTTGCCATTAAAACTCAACATGGCGGGCGTAATCCCACCCATCTTTGCTTCGAGCATTATTTTATTCCCCGCGACGATAGCCGGCTGGTTCGCCAACGTTGAAGGAATGTCTTGGCTGCAGGATTTGAGCACCACCCTTTCGCCCGGGCAGCCTGTGTATATTTTGTGCTACGCCGGCGCGATCATCTTTTTCTGTTTCTTCTATACAGCATTGGTCTTCAACCCCAAGGATATGGCCGACAATCTGAAGAAAGGTGGCGCCTTCATTCCTGGGATCCGGCCAGGGGAACAAACGGCTAAATACATCGATACCGTGATGACGCGTTTGACGGCAGTCGGCGCAATCTACATCACGCTGATTTGCCTCATTCCGGAATTCTTGTTGTTGCGCTACAGCGTGCCCTTCTATTTCGGCGGCACGTCGTTGTTAATCATCGTCGTGGTGGTTATGGACTTCATGTCGCAGGTGCAAGCTCATTTGATGTCGCATCAATATGAAGGGTTGATGAAGAAAGCAAACCTCAAAGGTTATGGGCGCAGATAGCGCGTAAGGAAGTTGTTGTGAAAGTACAAGCTTCAGTGAAACGAATTTGTCGCAACTGCCGAGTCATTCGCCGTAAGGGCGTGATCCGGGTGATTTGTAAGGATCCGCGCCACAAGCAGCGGCAAGGATAACGAGGTAATAACTATGGCACGTGTTGCGGGAGTCAACATTCCAGATCGTAAACACACCGTGATCGCTCTAACGTCGATCTACGGGATCGGCCTAACCCGCTCCAAAGCAATTTGTGAAGCGGCAGGCATCGAAGGTAATGCGATGGTCAAAGATTTGACCGAAGCACAGCTCGAATCCTTGCGCACTCAAGTTGGGAAGTTCGAGATCGAAGGCGACCTTCGACGGGAAGTAAACATGAATATCAAGCGTCTGATGGACTTGGGTTGTTATCGCGGTCTGCGTCACCGCCGCGGCCTACCTGTTAGAGGACAACAAACGCAAACCAACGCCCGCACGAGGAAAGGTCCTCGGCGGATGATCAGAAAGTGATCTGAGGGATCGGTATGGCAACATCTAGCCCACGAACGAAGAAGCGGGTAAAGCGCACCGTCATTGATGGTGTCGCGCATATCAATGCGTCGTTTAACAACACCATCATCACGATCAGCGATCGCCAAGGCAATGTATTGGCCTGGGCGACTGCCGGCGGCAGCGGATTTCGTGGCTCACGCAAAAGTACGCCATTCGCAGCCCAAGTCGCGGCGGAACGTTTAGGCAGCGTGCGCGATGACTTCGGCATGGAAACACTTGATGTTTTTGTTAAGGGTCCGGGGCCAGGGCGTGAGTCCGCGGTGCGCTCTTTGAATGCGGCTGGTTTCCAGATCAATAACATCACTGATGTGACCCCCATCCCGCATAACGGGTGCCGTCCACCCAAGAAACGCCGCGTCTGAGGTTATCGATATGGCTCGTTATTTAGGACCAAAATGTAAGCTCTCGCGCCGCCAGGGTACCGATCTGGCGCTGAAAAGCCGCGCCCGGCCGGTGGAGTCCAAGTGTCAGTTAGACAAGCCACCGGGCCAGCATGGCGATTCCCGCGGCAGACGACAATCCGACTACGCCTTGCAGTTACGGGAAAAGCAGAAGCTGCGCTATATCTACGGCATTCTGGAGCGCCAATTCCGCAACTACTACAAGACTGCCGCGCGGCGTAAAGGCGCCACGGGCGAGAACTTATTGCAGTTGCTGGAACGTCGTCTCGACAACGTTGTTTACCGAATGGGCTTTGGCGTGACTCGGGCGGAAGCACGCCAGTTGGTTAGCCACAAGGCGGTCATGGTTAACGGGCAAGTGGTTAACGTTCCATCCTACCAAGTTAAGCCCGACGACAGCATCGCGATACGAGAGAAATCTCGTACCCAGGTGCGTATTCAAGATTCGCTCGCGATCGCCGAGCAGCTTGGATTTCCAGAATGGGTGGATGTCGATCCCAAGCGCATGGAAGGGATTTTTAAGGCAGTTCCCGATCGCGGTGATCTGCCAGCCGATATCAACGAGTCGCTTGTCGTTGAGCTGTATTCGAAGTAGCACTGAATTAGGAGTTTTCAAATGGCAGCAGCGGCCAATGAATTGTTGAAGCCTCGGATCGTTGACGTTCAGCAAACTAGTCAACGCACGGCAAAAATCACGATTGAGCCTTTGAATCGCGGCTTTGGCCACACCTTGGGTAATGCATTACGCCGGGTATTGCTATCGTCGATGACAGGTAGCGCGGTGACTGAAGTTGAAATCGAAAACGTATTGCACGAGTACACGACGATAGAGGGTGTGCAGGAAGACGTGACCGATATATTGCTCAACCTGAAAGGCTTGGCAATTAAGATGCACGCGCGCGATGAGGCGACTCTAACGCTGAACAAGAAGGGTCCAGGTGCGGTCAACGCGGGGGATATTGTGCTCGATCATGACGTCGAGATTTTGGAACCGGAGTATCACATCGCCAACCTCAGCGCCCATGGTGAGCTGAATATGACATTGCGCGTAGCACGTGGGCGCGGCTATCAGCCCGCGACGAATCGTGAGGAGGGCGAAGAGCCTGACAATACCATCGGTCACCTGCGGCTTGACGCGTCCTTTAGTCCGGTACACCGGTGCGCATACGAAGTACAGAGCGCGCGCGTGGAACAACAAACCGACCTTGATAAGTTGATTCTCACGGTCGAAACAAACGGCACGGTAGACGCGGAAGAAGCAGTACGGGAGGCCGCAACTATCTTGCGCAATCAACTGGCTGTGTTTTCGAATATCAGCGGTGAGGCCGACGTTGAAGCCGAGCGTGAGGATGAGGCGGAAGTCGATCCGATACTGCTTCGTTCCATCGATGATCTTGAGCTCACTGTTCGCTCAGCGAACTGCTTGAAAGCGGAGAGCATTTACTACATCGGCGACTTGATTCAACGCACGGAAGTGGAGCTGTTAAAAACGCCGAACCTGGGCAAGAAATCGTTGACCGAGATTAAGGATGTGCTTGCCGCGCGTGGCCTTTCGTTAGGTATGAGGCTCGAAAACTGGCCCCCCGCGACCCTACAAGACAACGATCGAAGCCCGCTCCTTTAAATAAAACGCTTTGCGCGTTTAGGGCCAACAGCTAGCCAGACGACATTACAGGCATAGAAAAATGCGACATCATCACAGCGGACGCGCGCTCAATCGCAACAGTTCACATCGCAAAGCGATGTTCCGAAATATGGCGGCCTCGCTGATTGAGCATGAGTCGATCCGCACGACTTTGCCCAAGGCAAAGGAACTGCGCCGCACGGCAGAGCCCCTGATCACGCTGGCTAAAACTGATTCGGTCGCTAATCGTCGGCAAGCATTCTCACGGCTGCGGGATCGTGACGCCGTCACCAAGCTTTTTGATGACCTTGGCCCGCGCTTCGAAGCACGTCCCGGTGGCTACCTGAGGATTTTGAAGTGCGGTTTTCGCCCTGGTGATAAGGCCCCGATGGCGATAGTCGAGCTAGTTGAGAAGGCGCCGGCCACTTCCTCAGACGACGACTAACAGCTACTGCGCGCTCACGCAGCGTTGTTGCGCTCGCTTTCGAAGCCCTCGTTTACCCGCTCATAAACTTTGCGCCCCAAAAATTCGCAAGCCCCGCTGCAACTGCACTCTTGACGCTTTGACATCAGGCCCGCTGATATAGAGCGACCGCCGGTTCTACGATTCGACGTTCAGCAAAGCCGATTAAAACTTCGCAGGTGTCCGCCCTTGTCGTTTACCCAAGCAGTCGCCCTGCCGCGTGGCGCGAATGGTCTGAGAAAACGTCATATTCTTGCCCCCCATTTTCAGGTTGAGTGTGCCCTGAAGGCCGTTTGCCGATAGCTCGAAGCTTGCCTTCCCCTTCGCGCCGTCGTGCTGTGCACACGCGATTTCGAACTCAAGATCCTCAGAGATTCGTCCTAGCTTACAGCCGATCAAGGCGGGGTGTTCGAAGGCGCTGAATAAGGGATCGGGGGAATCGGAGAGGCAGACACGGCGCGTCGATACCGTTCTGCGCATCTCGTCAAGGTGCGGCATGAAGGTGCGCGATTCGACTTCGTAGTGCCCGGGCGCGATCAGCGTTTGCGCCAGAACATCAGGGCTAAGCATAAGTACAAGGAGTACCGATCTCCAAAGGCTGAGCCGCAATTGAGCCGTTGATCCGTCTTGCATGCTCAGAAGATAGCGGATGCAACACGCTTGTATCAGCCATTTTCGGACCTGCCAATACGATTAGAACAAGCCGACGATATTGCCGTCTTGGTCTAGGTCAATGCGCTCGGCGGCAGGTGATTTGGGGAGACCTGGCATCGTCATAATATCTCCTGCGATCGCGACTAGGAATCCAGCGCCCGCGGCGAGTTTGACTTCGCGGATCTCGACTACATGCCCACTCGGTGCGCCGCGTGCTCGCGCATCAGTTGAAAACGACATTTGGGTCTTGGCGATGCACACTGGAAAGCTCCCATAGTCTTCGTTCAGTGATTCAATCTGTTGTTTTATTTTTGCCGGTGCGGATATGTCCGCCGCGCCGTAGATCTTTTGCGCTACCGATTTGATTTTGTCCCATAGCGACGCTTCGTCGTCATAGACAAATTTGTGCTCTCCCGGCTCTTCATCAAGCACACGCACGACTTCATTCGCGAGATCTTCGGCGCCCGCGCCGCCGTCGGCCCAATGTTTTGCGACGACCGCATGGCCACCCAAACTTTCGGTTTTCATTTTAAGTAGTTCAATTTCAGCATCGGTATCATTGGTGAAGTGGTTGATGCTCACGATGCAGGGGAGACCATAATTTTCGCGAATATTGGACAAATGGCGCTCGAAATTCGAGCAACCTTTTTCCAGCGCTTCCAAGTTTTCGTCGTTGAGAGAATCGAGCGCGGCGCCGCCGTGATACTTGAGCGCGCGCACCGTTGTGACCAGCACCACAGCTTCGGGATTGAGGCCACTCATCCTGCATTTGATGTCGATAAATTTTTCAGCACCCAGATCCGCACCAAAGCCGGCTTCGGTCACAACGTAGTCGGCAAGCTTCAGGGCCGTCTTGGTTGCCAAGACCGAATTGCATCCGTGAGCGATATTCGCAAATGGACCACCGTGCACAAAAGCGAGGTTGTTTTCCAGAGTTTGGACGAGGTTGGGATTGATAGCGTCTTTGAGCAACACCGTCATCGCGCCGTGCGCGTTTAAATCGGCGGCTGTAACAGGGGTCTTATCGCCCCGGGAGTAGGCGACGATAATCTTCCCCAACCGGGTCTTCAGATCATCGAGTGAACTTGCCAGACAGAAGATAGCCATGACCTCTGAGGCAACAGTGATATCGAAACCATCTTCGCGAGGAAAACCGTTTGCACTGCCGCCGAGGCTGTTCACAATTTTGCGTAGCGCTCTGTCATTCATGTCGACCGCCCGCTTCCAGGTGATCGTGCGCGGATCGATATTGAGCGCATTGCCGTGACTGATGTGATTATCGACCATCGCCGCCAAGAGGTTGTTAGCCGCGCCGATAGCGTGAAAATCGCCGGTGAAGTGCAAATTGATGTCTTCCATTGGCACTACCTGCGCATATCCGCCGCCCGCGGCGCCGCCTTTGATTCCGAAACACGGCCCTAGGGACGGTTCGCGCAGGCAGATGAGAGTTTGCTTGCCGATCCGATTCAGTGCGTCGCCCAAACCTACCGTGGTCGTGGTTTTCCCTTCGCCCGCAGGCGTGGGACTGATCGCCGTGACCAGTATTAATTTACCCCGCTTGTCGGTTTCGAGCTGCTCCGCAAAGCTCGTCTTGAGTTTTGCTTTGTAATGGCCGTAGGGTTCCAGGTGCTCGTCGGTGATATTGAATTGTTGAGCGGCTAATTCTCTGACGGGCTTAAGTTGTGCTTGTCGAGCGATGTCGATATCTGACACAGGCTGGTCCTCGTTATAGGGTCGGTGACGCCCTTTGAATTCGGGCTTAAGCGCGCGCGCTAGTTTATCATCGCCAGTAGCAAGCTTTCCGTTGGTCGTCTGCTTTAATGATCGAACGCTTCAAGGCCGCCTTTTCAACGAACTACGAGCAGTTCAGGATCCGGCTCGCGTCTCCGCAATCCGAAGGGAGCACTGCATTACTGGGTTTGTTGGTTGGGCTCGCGGCAGGCTTGGCAATTGTGGGATTTCGCTTAGGCATAGATCTGGTTCAACTTGAGCTGGTTGATTTGGAGACAGTGGGCACATTCGAGGAATTGCCGGCCTTGGAAAGGTTGCTGGTTCCCTTGATCGGCGGGTGTTGTCTGGCGGCCTTGTTTTGGTGGCTGCAGCCGTCGGCGCGGCCGGTGGGGATCATGCACGTATTGCAGCGCCTGCAGTATCACGAAGGCGTTCTGCCGCTAAAAAACCTCGTTGCGCAGTTTTTTGGCGCCATTATTGCGCTCGGTACAGGTCAGTCTATGGGCCGCGAAGGCCCGGGTGTTCACATTGGGGCGGGATTGGCGAGCGTCACCGTCCAACAATTCAGGTTGCCTAGCAATACCATGCGCGCGCTAGTCGCCAGCGGCGCCGCTGCTGCGATCGCGGCTTCGTTCAATACGCCATTGGCTGGGGTCGCTTTCGCGATGGAGGTGATCCTTATGGAATACACCATTGTCAGCTTCACACCGGTAATTTTAGCCGCCGTGTCCGCCACCTTAGTGACGCGCGCTTTCTTCGGTGACGATTCTATTTTCCAACCCCCGATCGTTGGTGTTGAAGGCTTCGCTGAAATTTCGCTTATCGGCGGTATGGGTATCGTGATTGGCTGCTTGGCGGCGCTGTTTACCTTTGGGGTTCGCAAACTGCGCTATTACATCCGCGACTTCCACATCGCTTTGGTGATAATTGCAGCGGCGGCGGTGGTCGGCGCAATCGCTGTATTTATTCCCGAGGTATTGGGGATGAGTTACGACACGTTGAACATTGCCTTAACGGCCGGACTGTCGATTTCTATGGCGCTGGTGGTGCTGTTCGCAAAAATGGTAACGACGGCGATCAGCGTCGCCGCGCGGATCCCCGGGGGGTTAATTGGCCCCTCCATCGTACTCGGCGGTTTAGCTGGCTTTTCCTATGCGCATATCGCGGATCTGATCTTCGGGATGTCCAGCCAAACACCGTTATTTGTCATGCTGGGTATGGGGGCGATGATGAGCGCGGTCCTGCAGGCACCATTGGCGGGTCTGTTGGCACTGCTTGAACTCACCAGTAATCCGCAACTGATTCTTCCGGCCATGCTGGTGGTGGTCAGCGCAAATCTTACGGCCAAGATTCTGTTTAAACAGGAGTCGGTGTTCCTGATGATGCTGCGTGACGACGGGCTCGACTATCGCCATGACCCACAAGACTCTGCTTTGCGAAGGGTCGGGGTGGCGGCCCTGATGAACCGCAGCTTCGTTGCCCTCCAGCCCTCGCTGACTAAGCTTGAAGCAGGGGCGGCGCTCGAGCAAACACCGCAGTGGATCATTGTTCAAGGCGAAAATAATATGTTGATGCCGGCGTCCGATCTGGTGCGGTATATGGAGGACGAAGCGGCTGAAGAAATAGACCTCCTTGAAATTCCCTCTCAACGGCGGGCGCTTGAGACTGTTGATTTTGGGGCTTCTCTATTCGAAGCCCGCGATCGCCTGCTGGCCAGCGGCGCCGAAGCCGTTTTGGTCCGGCGCACCATTGCGCCGCTGAGCTACCGGAATTTTGGCGTTGTTTTGAAACAAGATATTGAATCTGGTTACGTTTTCTCCAAGCCCGGTGAGGTCTGACGGATTGCCGAGATTGAGAATCGCATGGGCATCTGGTAGCTTGAAACCCCGATGACCCACTTGGATCCACAACCCGGTCTCGGACCCTTCGAATTGGATCCTGCGCTCGCTAATCGCCCTGTGAAAACATCCGGCCCAGTGGCATGACTCGCTATATATTTGTCACCGGTGGGGTCGTATCGTCCTTAGGGAAGGGGATCGCCGCGGCCTCTTTGGGCGCCACGCTCGAAGCTCGCGGGCTTGGGGTATCAATGGTCAAACTTGACCCCTACATCAATGTCGATCCGGGAACGATGAGTCCGTTTCAGCACGGTGAGGTCTACGTCACCGAGGATGGCGCTGAGACCGATCTCGATTTGGGTCACTATGAACGCTACGTGCGCTGTCAAATCACCTCCGATAGCAATTGCACGACGGGGCGTATTTATGCCGATGTGATCCGCAAGGAACGGCAAGGCGAATATTTGGGCGCCACCGTGCAAGTGATCCCGCACATCACCGATGAAATTAAGCGCGCCATCGTCAAGGGCGCCGGCGAGGCTGAGATCGCGCTCGTGGAGATCGGCGGTACGGTTGGGGATATCGAATCGTTACCTTTTCTGGAGGCGATCCGCCAGATGCGGGTTGAAGTGGGCGCCCAACGTACCTTGTTTATCCACCTAACGCTGGTTCCTTATATCGGCTCGGCGGGCGAAATGAAGACGAAACCGACCCAGCACTCGGTCAAGGAATTGCGCTCGATC
>JBCCEV010000127.1:0-12547 GCA_039030125.1 Pseudomonadota bacterium
TGCTGAGGGGGGTCAACGTCGGGGGCTGCACGGCTCCAGTGGACCATGCCGGCAGCCAGCCGACTGCCCACTCATGCGCAGTTGCTGTGCGTATCGGTACAGGCTCCGCCCGCTAGGTTCAGCCAGAACCCAAGGGTGCCATTTTTTGTACTCGCCCTCCGGAAGGCCTACACGAAGAATGGTACGAAAACCAGCGACAAAATTGCCGATAGCTTGATGAGGATGTTCAGCGAGGGTCCCGAAGTATCTTTCAGCGGATCGCCGACGGTATCGCCGACCACAGCGGCTTTGTGGACTTCCGTGCCCTTGCCACCAAGGTTCCCGGCCTCAATGAATTTCTTCGCGTTATCCCAAGCGCCGCCGCTGTTAGACGATGAAATCGCGAGCACACCGCCGGCCACCAAAGAACCTGCTAACAATCCGGCGGTCGCCTGGATCCCGAATAAGAAGCCGGTAACCAGCGGCGCCCCCATAATTAAAATGCCCGGCGCGATCATTTCCTTCACGGCCGCCTGGGTTGAAATCGCAACACATTGGTCGTAGGCCGGCTCACCGGTGCCTTCCATAATTCCTGGAATTTCCCGGAACTGTCGCCTTACTTCTTCAATCATTTTGTAGGCGGCAGAGCCGACCGACTTCATGGTCATGGCCGAGAAGTACGCTGGGAGCACGGCGCCGATAAACAGGCCCGTAAACACCAGCGGGTCCAGCAGGTTGATGCTGCCCAGCAAATCATAGGTCGGCCCGTGTTCTTCCTTCAACAGCAAATCCGCGCGCGTTAGAAAGGCGGCAAACAAGGCCAGCGAGGTCAGAATTGCCGCGCCGATTGCAAATCCTTTTCCGATCGCAGCGGTTGTATTGCCCGCGGAGTCGAGAACGTCGGTGCGATCACGGACATGTTCTTCCATGCCCGCCATCTCAGCGATCCCGCCCGCGTTGTCCGCGACTGGACCATAAGCGTCGATAGTGAGTGCGATAACCAGTGTCCCCAACATGCCGAGCGACGCAATAGCAACACCGTACATGCCGGCGAGCATCCACGGTATGTAAATCGCCAAACCGATGGCGAGATACGGGCCGACCGCACTCTTATAACCGAGCGCCAGCCCAAAAATGATGTTGGTTGCCGAGCCCGTTTCACAAGACTTGGCGACTTCCTGAACCGGCGAGTAAATATCGGAGGTGTAGTACTCGGTCAACAAACCGACGACCAAACCGGCGATCAAGCCAGTAAGGAAGCAATAGTAGACCCCCATGTCGGTGTAGGACACGCCGTTAATTTCGAAGCTCTCGGGGATAATCATGCCGGTCACGACATACATCACCACTGCCATGATCACGCTTGAGATAATCAACATCTTCTTAAGCGCCGGTCCCACCTGCTCTTCTGAATTGACCTTCACCAGCATGATGGTGATAAGACTGACAGGAATGCCGATCGCGGAAATCACAATCGGGTAAAGCAATGCGTCGACATTGCCGGCGAAAGCCACGGCGCTGATCACCATTGCGGCGCAGGTGCTCTCTGCGCAGGAGCCAAATAAGTCGGCGCCCATGCCGGCGACATCGCCCACGTTGTCGCCAACGTTATCGGCAATAACCGCTGGGTTCCTGGGATCGTCTTCGGGGATACCTGCCTCGACTTTCCCGACCAGATCGGCTCCGACGTCAGCGGCCTTGGTGAAAATTCCGCCGCCGACCCGCGCGAACAGCGCGATTGACGAGCCACCTAAACCAAATCCTGCAATCACTTCCATCAAAATGTGATTAGGAAGCTGCTCCGGCATCAACGCTTTGAGTCCTAAGTAAATCACCAGCATTCCCAGTGACGCTAAACTCACGAGCGCGAAACCCATTACCGAGCCTGAATGGAGAGCGACGTTGAACGCCTCCGAGAGTGACTTGTTGGCCGATACCGTGGTGCGAACATTACCGGCGGTGGCGATAATCATGCCAATGAAACCCGAAGCAATAGAAATGATCGCGCCGAAAATGAATGCTACCGCGGTGTAGATCCCTTCGTTCACATAGTCGGTGTGATGGTCATCGATGAGCACGGCGATGATGGCAGCGAATACGACCATGAAAATCGCCATGAATTTGTATTCCTGCTTGAGGAACGCCATCGCGCCACTTGCGATCGCTGCGTGGATCTTGGCCAGACGTTTTTTGATGTCGTCGTCATCGACCCCCATATCGATCGGTACCTTTTTAACCGACGACGAATAAAAGAAAGCGACAGCCAAGCCCAGTAAGGACAAGACCAGAATGCTGGTTACGGCCATGTTGGTTCAGTCTCCATTAGTTAAAGCGAGAACGTCGGATTTGAATCCGTATTATTAGTGCGAAGGGATCCGGCCATTATAACTACATTTTGCCCCCAATTCGCTGAATTTGGCGTTTTTTCACCGTTTTTTATCTTAAAAGCGGCGCCGGTTCGAGGCCCACGGCCGCTTTGAGGGTTCTGTAATATCCTTAAAGCGTTGGTGAAAGAAAAACTCGAACGGGAGAGCGATATGGCACTTGGAAATGAAATCGGTACTTTCGACATGAAATCCACCTCCGTAACCCTTGAGGGCAGCGGCGGACGCGTCACGAACGCGGAGGTCAACTTCGAGGGCGATCTTAGCGGCGAATTCAAAGGGTTTGCCTTGGCGACCATGAGCGTCAATAGCAAGGACGGCAAGGACGGTACCTACAAAGTCACGGCGCGCTGTTTCATGGCTGATGGGTCGATCGTCGACGCGGTTGGCGAGGGCACCACCACCAGCGCTGGCGGGCAAAAATGGACCGTCGCCGGGATCGCGGATACCTCGGACGGCCGCAGCACCGCAGTGCGCGGTGAGATCGATCTCATTAATCGCCGTTACTCAGGAAAAATGTTTGAGCGAACCTAAGCGGCAACCACGCAACGCGATCCCGTTCTACCGTTACGCTCTTATTCCGCGCCGGCGAGTTGATCAGTGGGTGTGATTAAGCACTTTTGTCTGCTTGGTCTGCTGGGCAGCTTCACAGCCGCCGTGGCCGCCCTCGATATCCCTATCGTCAATCCAAGTTTTGAAGCGCCCTACGACGAGACGCTAAGTAATCTCCCCGCGCAGTTCAATGGCGTGGTACCGCCCAGCGCATTCCCAGTCGGACAACCACCGATAGGTTGGGAGCTTATCGCGCCGATCAGCGCTCCGGCCAACGTTGGGATCTTGCATCCTGCGACGGGCAGCGAGTGCCCCACCGATCAGTATTTTCCCAGCGGCGCGCCGGACGGTGAAACGATGCTGCTGATGTTCCATGGCGATCCCAATGGTGGTCCCGAGTATGGTGTTAGACAACTCCTTGACGCGACAGCCTCAGCGTCTACGACGTATACCCTCAACGTTCAGATCGGCAACATCGGTAGCGGCACGAGCTGTGTGCAGCCCTTCCAAGGCTTCGGTCCATTCTTTATCGATGGTTTTCCGGGATACCGGGTGCAGTTGTTGATCGGTGGTGTTGTTGTCGCTGAAGACACCAACACGGTCAGCCCTGGCGAAGGGGAATTCCTGCCGACCTCTTTAACCTATACCACTGGCCCAACAGCGCCGCCCGGTAATCTCGAAATTCGATTGATAACGCGCAACGAAGGGACCGCCGTGCCGATGCAAAACGGCATCGAAGTTGATTTCGACGCGGTCAGTTTGAGGGCCGCGGGCCAACGGCGCGTGCCAGTGCCTGGTTTGGCGATATTAGGTTTGATGTTAGCCGGGCTTGGAACGCTCGTCGGCCTCTTTCGCCCTAACGCGCGGCGGTCACCATAATCTCGACCGTAAACACCGGCGCGGCTAGCGTGGCCTCGACGCATGCGCGTACTGGTGGGTTTTGGGGATCGATCCAAGCATCCCAAATTTCGTTCATCTCGTTAAACGTCGATATATCGGCCAGCCAAATCGTCGCGGACAGAAGCTTCGACTTGTCGGTACCCGCTGCGGCCAGAAAGTTATCGATACGCGAGAGGATATTCTTGGTTTGCTCGGCGACGGATTCTCCCTTTGCGTCGAAGGCGACTTGGCCGGCCAAATAAACCGTATCGCCATGAACCACGGCCTGACTCATGCGTGGCCCTACTTCTAAGCGTTCAATAGACATCTAGACTCACCTCTGTAATTGGCACGCCTCATTGGCGCTCGGGTAGTAAACAAAAGCCCTGCGATGCAACACCGAGCGGTACGTTGAACTTGCTGCGGAAATTCTCCATGGCAATGCCGGCGGTAAGCTCGACGATCTCGGGTTCGCTAAATTGCGCTTGCAAACGCGCAAAAAAAGCATCGTCAACCGATTGATCGGTGAATGTCATGCGCTCACCGTATTCCAACGCCAATCTTTCTATATCGGTGTAGGCGTCACTTTCTTGCCACTCGGACAAATCGCGAATTTTTGCTTGGCCACCTTCGACTTCGATCGCACGGAACGAATTAATGTCAATTCAGAACGGGCAGCCATTGATAGTTGCAACCCGCGCATAAACCAATGCCAGCAAAGTCGGCGGCAAATTCGGCGATACCTCGAACGAGGCATAGAACTGCTTGGCGGCGCGCATTACGTTCGGGCAATGTGCGAATACCTTGCTAGGATTCAGAAGGTCACCAAAAAGCTCTCGTTCGTTGGCAAATTCTTCCTGCAAAATTGGATCAGCACCAGCATCGGTGATCTCGCTAACTCGTGGCATGATGACTCCCTCGATTGCTTTCTCAAGAACCCGGTTGCGCGCCAACATCGGGGCGCGGATCAGGGTAGAACTGGTCGCGATTAGGCATCACGATGGCCGGCAGCGTTTCGCGATCCAATACCGTAGTTCGATCGATAACGCCGTTCGCATTCAATAAGTAAGCCGCCAAGGCGTAAACCTCGTCGGGCTCTAAGGACCCAGGCGCGTTGAATGGCATCGCGCGATAGATGTAGTCGTATAAGGTGGTTGCATATCGCCAAAAACTTCCAATAGTCAGCAACGGACGCTGAGTGGTTAAGCTACCTTGCCCGCCGACTAACACTGGATCAGGACCCTCTCGACCGGTGATGCCGTGGCACATTGCGCAACGTTGCACATAGAGGCGTTGGCCCTCCGCTGCCGAGCCCTGCCCCGGGGGAAGCTCCTCACCTCGCGGCCCAATCGCGATATCCCATTGGGCGACGAAATCGGCGGATGCCGAGGTTCCCAAGCCGAGCGGTTGAGCGGCCACCGGGGTACTGCTTAAGCACCAGAAGATAATGCCCGCGTGAAGCCCGGCCAAGCCTTGCTCAAACATTGTGGACTCGACCCTGGCTGTCGATGCGCCAGTTTTGAATCGCATTGAAATGATAAAACGAATGCTTTCCGCGCACAGCTTGCAGCGCGGTGCGGGTCGGCTGCACGTAACCCGTTTCATCGTGACAGCGGCTCGCGATCGTCACCTCGCTACCATCCCATTCCCAGGGCAGGGTAAATCGCGTGTGGCAAATCGGCAGCACCGGGCCGTGCAGCCTCGCCTCACGCCAGCTTTCCCCATTATCGACGCTGACTTCAACGCGTTTCACGCGCCCGCGTCCCGACCAAGCGATACCGCTAATTTCATGAAAGCCTGGCTGATATAAAACCTGCCCGGCGGAGGGCGCGGTGATGACGGATTTTGCTTCCATTACGAAACTAAATTCACGAGCCCGGCCATCCGGCATCAGATCGGTGTACTTCGAAGTCTCCTCGCGCGTGTAGTAAGGCGTGTCGGTTACTTTAAGTCGACGCAACCATTTGACACTGATGCTGCCTTCAAAGCCGGGGACCAAAAGTCTGAGCGGGTACCCTTGCTCAGGTCGCAAGGCTTCACCATTTTGCCCATACGCTAAGATCACATCTTGCAAACATTTTTCCAATGGCACGCTCCGCGTCATCGCCGCGCCATCTGCCCCTTCGGCAACCACCCAACTCGCTTCGCTCAGCACACCGGCTTCATTCAGGACGTCTTTGAGTGTGACCCCAGCCCAGTCGCTGCATGAGGTTAGTCCATGTGTCTGTTGCACGTTCGCGCCGACGGCCTTTTGCCACTCCGGATAACCATTGCCTGAGCATTCGAGAAAACAAATCCGGTGCATGCTTGGAAAGCGCTTGAGGTCCGCCATCGAGAACAGCAGTTCGCGCTCAACCAAGCCGTGAACTAGCAAGCGGTGCGACGCCGGGTCAATATCGGGAACCCCACCGTGATGGCGCTCATAATGCAAGGCAGAAGGTGTGATGATGCCTTCGAGCTCGCCTAGTGGGGTCCACGAGGCGGTGCTGGTCGGCCAGCGCGCAGGGGTAATCCATCGCTTGATCGTCTCAAAGCGAGAACGCGAACCGTATTCCCGCAGCGGCGCTCCTTGAGATTTGGTGGTATCGGCGAGCGCCGATCCCGTTCCAGCCGCGAATCCGACAGTGAGTAGATTACGAAGCCTGTGGAGGAACTTCCGACGCTGGTTCATGGCTAAGCCCGATTCATCGACCACCCATGACACCATGTCGATGCCCTTGTGTCACGGGCTTCAAGCTTTATTCTAGTCGGCGCAACAAACCCTGCATTTTGCCCCGCAACATTCAGCGAGAACGTTATGGAGAATCTCACCCAGAAAATAATGATTGCGATGATCGCTGGCCTCGCGCTCGGCATTGCGATCAACGCTGTCGCGAGCGACATCGCCTGGGTGTCGCGGCTCATTATCGACGGCCTTTTCTACGTGGTTGGCACGATCTTTATTTCGCTGTTGAAGATGCTTGTCGTGCCGCTGGTTTTCGTATCCTTGGTGAGTGGCGTCACATCGCTCGGAAATCTGGCAACGCTGGGCCGGATGAGCGCCAAGGCCATCGGGCTGTACTTGATGACCACCATGATCGCGATCTCTATCGCGCTTGGCTTGGCGGTTACGGTTAGTCCCGGATCTGGGTTTGATTTGTCGGACGATAAAGTTGAGTTCGCCGGCCGCGACGCGCCGCCATTGAGTGAGGTCATCATCGATATGGTGCCCTCGAATCCGGTTGCGGCGATGGCCGATGGCAACATGCTGCAAATCATTGTCTTCGCTCTAATGTTTGGGATCGCGATCACGATGTCCGGCGAGCGCGGCAAACAGGTGCTTGCGCTATTCAAAGACCTTGATGCGGTGATTATGAAGATGGTCGAAATCGTAATGTACTTCGCGCCCTACGGCGTATTTGCCTTGATCGCACGAACGTTCTCAACTCAAGGTATCGACCTAATATTGCCCCTCATCGGCTACTTTCTAACGCTAACCGGCGCATTGGCGCTCCACGCCTTACTCGTTTACCCGACCCTGCTGAGAACCTTTGGCAGCCTCAACCCGTTTATTTTCCTGCGCAAGATGCGCGATCCGGCGACTTTTGCCTTCTCAACGGCGAGCAGCGGCGCGACGATTCCGATAACCATGCGTACCGTGGAAACCCGCATGGGTGTGAACGAAAGCGTCGCTTCGTTCACCGTTCCTCTCGGCGCGACCATCAATATGGACGGTACCGCCATCATGCAAGGTGTCGCGACCGTATTCATCGCCACCGTCTACGGGTTCGACCTCGGGATCGCTGACTACCTAACCGTCGTTTTAACCGCAACCTTGGCATCGATCGGGACCGCCGCGGTCCCCGGTGTGGGCTTGGTCATGCTCACCATGGTCCTTAACCAGGTTGGACTCCCGGTCGAAGGTATTGCGCTCATCATTGGCGTCGATCGGCTATTGGATATGATGCGAACCGCATGCAACGTCACCGGCGATTGCGCGGTGACCTGCATCATCGCCAAATCAGAAGGAGCGCTGGACTTAAGCGTATTTGAAAACTCGAAAGCGGCTGATCCCGACGTGGAGGTAAACCATGATTAAAGGTATCGCTACCGTCAAAAAAAAAGCAGGTATGGCTGACGATGAATTTCATCGCTACTGGCGCCAAACGCATGGGCCACTGGCCCTAAGGATGAGCGTCTTGCGGCGCTATATCCAAAGCCACCGCACCACTGATGTCTTTCCCGGGTTCGAGAACTGTGACTATGACGGCGTTGCCGAGATCTGGTTTGATGACCTTCAAACGTTGCGAGGTCTACCCGATGATCCCGAATACGCGAACCACGCAATGGCGGACGAACCCAACTTCGTCGAGATGGATGCGCTGAGCTTCCTCGCCACCACCGAGCATGTGTTCATTGACGAAGCCGCCGACGCGGCTCCAAAGATCAAAGCAATATTTCTACTCAAGCGACTCCCCGGAATGAGTGTGTCCGACTTCCAGACGTATTGGCGCGAGCAACATGCGCCCCAGATCCCGCGCGATGCCGGTGTGTTGCGCTATGTGCAGTGTCATCAAATGCCCGAGCAATATGAAGGGGAAGAACCGCTTTTCGATGGTGTCGCGGAACTCGCATTCGCCGATTACCAAGCGTTCATGGACTATTGGACGAGCGAAAGAATTCAAGCAATTTTTGCGGCCGACGCACCCAAATTTTTGGACGCCGAAGGCTGTACCGCCTTTCTGGCGCAGGAATATCACCTGCGGTAAAAACGAGGAGACTAAGCATGGCCAGCAAGAAACAGATCGTTGCAGCGATTAAAGCAGGTAATAAGGCCCTATGCGCCGCCGTTGGAGAAGCCGATGGCAAGGCCGCGAGAGCGTGTTACACCACCAAAGCGAAACTCATCACCCCCGGTGCGCCAACTTACAGCGGCAACAAGATCGCCACATTCTGGAACGGCGCGATCGCAATGGGTATTAAATCCGTTTCGCTCAGAACCGTGGAAGTCGACGTGCAGGGCAACACGGCTATCGAGTACGGTGCCTACACGTTAAAGGGTGCACGCGGGAAAAAGCTCGATAATGGCAGTTACGTGGTGGTGTGGAAAAAAGAACGCGGTCAATGGCGATTGCATTGGGACATCTTCAACACCAACAATCCTGCCTGAACTCCGCGAACTGAGTTACGCGTTGAGGGCGGCCTCGCTCGCGGGATCGCCCTTGATGCGGGTGTGATGCATTAATCGCTCCTGGCTGTAGTCGTAGACACCAGCCCGATGCAGCAGGCAACGATTGTCCCACACCACAATATCGCCTTCGCCCCATTGGTGCGTGTAAATACGAGGTGGCTGACACGCAAAGCTCATCAGCTCGTCAATCAGCGCCTCCGATTCCGCCAATTCCATTCCCACGATCTGTCCAGCATGGCGACCGATATACAACGCTGGTTTGTTGGTAACCGGATGAATCTTCACCATAGGATGCAAGGGTGATTCGCCTTCAAAAAATCCGTAGCCGTAACCGACCTCAACTTTGTGACCAAGCTTAGCCTGCGAGTAAAAATAGGAATGGTAGGCGTTCAACGAAGCGATTTTTTGTTTAATCGTGGGATCGAGCGCCGCGTAGGCCGCTCGCATATCAGCCCATTCAGTAGAGCTGCCGGTCGCAGGAATAATCTTGGCCGACAAAATCGACGCTTTTGCTGACAACGGCATATAAGAACTATCGGTGTGCCAGCCTTCATTGCCACGCAACTGCTGCATGCGATCGGAGTTGGTTGCGTAGAATTCGCCCCGCTCGTCCTTATTTGAGATCGGGATGGTTGTGTAGCCCTCCGCCAGGACTTCGATCTCACCGAAACGCTTGGCGAACTTGAGTTGCTCGCGCTCGTTAAGATTTTGATTCGGGAAGATCAGCAGACCGTAGTCCAGGAACGCCGCTTGAATCGTCGACCAATCGTTGTCATCGATATCGGCCAGGGCGACATCGACAACCGTCGCCCCCAGCGTTGCGGGAGTGGGCCTGATCTGCATCCTGGGATTACTCGATGACCAATCCTTCGAGACCGCCTTGCTCGCGCCATCGCTCAAGCAGCATATAGAACTGCACGGCCCCTTCGCCGTATTGGCCATCAAACAAGCCGTTGCCTTCGCCGACATTGCCCTCGGAGTTGTAGTAGCCAGGTGTACAGCTACTTAAGTATTCGGTGAAGAAACTGGGTTGGCTAACCGTTTCCACCCATCCGGCCTCCGCTTCCCCGGTTGTTTCAACCGTCTTGGCGCCCTGCTGGTTGACCTGTTGGATCACATACGCGATGTGCTGTGACTGCTCACCGAGCATGTAGGTGAAATTCGGCGCGAGGCCGGTTTGCGTAAGACCCATATGAAAAATATTGGGAAAGCCCTTGGAGAAAAAGCCGTGAAAGGTCTTCATCCCCTCGGCCCAATAGTCCGCCAAGGACAGGCCGTCACGACCCACAATCTCAAACTCACCGCGCCGCGTGTAGGCCGTGCCCACTTCAAAACCGGTGGCGAAAATCAGGCAATCGACCTCGTATTCGATGCCATTGACCACAACGCCGTTCTCAGTAACCCGCTCCACACCCTGACCCTCGGTATCGACCAACTCAACATTGGGAAGGTTAAAGGTCGGGAGGAATTCGTCGTTGAACGTCGGTCGCTTACACCACTGCTTGTACCACGGCTTTAAAGCCTCGGCGGTATCGCTGTCGCTTACAGATTTTTCAACCCGCGAACGGATTTCATTCATTTTGGTGAAATCGGCGACCTCCGACATGAATGCCACTTCTTCCATGGACATAGCGGAATCACCGCCGGCGGCCATGAGCTTGGCAAGCGCTTTGAATAAGTCTGTCCAGCGATCATTAACCAGATCTTCGGTTTGCGGGATACCGCTCATGATGGAGCAAAAGTTCAAGTTTCGGCGAGCCTGCCAACCAGGCTCCAAAGATTTCGCCCATTGTGGGTCGGTCGGTTTGTTACCGCGCTCGTCGATCGATGACGGCGTGCGCTGAAAAACGTAAAGCTGTTGGGCGTACTTGCCGAGTGCAGGTACGCACTGAATAGCGGTCGCACCGGTACCGACGATGCCCACGCGCTTGTCGCCTAGCCTATCCAGACTGCCACTCGAATCGCCGCCGGTGTACTCGTAATCCCAGCGGCTGGTATGGAAGGTGTGTCCCTTGAAGGTTTCAATACCGGGTAAGCCAGGAAGTTTCGGGCGATTCAACGGGCCGCTTGAGGTAATGACAAACCGTGCTTTGAGCAGATCGCCCCGATCGGTGAAGACCTGCCAGCGTTTGCTGCCGTCATCCCAGCGCATCTGTTCAACTTGGGTTTGAAACAGCGCTTGGTCGTAAAGACCGAAGTGTCGACCGATCCGCTGCGCATGCTCGAAGATCTCAGGGCCGTATGCGTATTTTTCCTTGGGGATGTAATTCGTTTCTTCCAACAGTGGCATATAGACGTAAGATTCGATGTCGCACTGCGCGCCAGGGTAGCGATTCCAATACCAGGTGCCACCGAAGTCGCCCGCCTTCTCGATGATCCGGGCGTCGCTGATCCCCACCTCCTGAAGACGTGCGGCAGCTAACAAACCCCCAAAGCCGCCGCCGATGATCACAACATCCAATTCTTCTTCAATGGCCTCGCGGACGATCGGTTGTTCGATGTAATGGTCGGTCTGGTATTTCTCAAACTTCCCGGCAACCTCTTGGTACTGTCCAATTCCTTCTTTGCGCAAGCGCCGATCACGCTCATCAAGGTATCTTTGACGCAGTTTGTTCGGATCGAAGCCCAACTCCTCTGGCGTCGGTGGAACAAAACTATTGGTGACTTCGTTGGCGGGTTGAGCCATGGCAATGGTCTCCGGTCGAACAATCTTGAATTCTCGCGAGCGAATTTACACCAAGTTAGCGCCGCGAAAAACGTCGCGCACCAGGCCGTAGACCCGAATTGCGCGATTTATGGCTTTTTTATCGGTTTGCGGACCAATAGGGCCTTGGACAACACCGCTAACAACATGAACGTGGTCAGCAAAATTCCCATATTGGATGCCGATTCGTGGGGGAAAAGTCCGACGATATAGCCACCAAAGGCGCCGGCAAGCTGCTGCGCAAGACCGGCCGCCCCGGCGGCGGCGCCGGCCAGGGCCGGGACCACCCCCACGGTGCCCGCCAACACCGAGGGCATTAACAGCCCGTGCCCCAAACCGAGCAGAATCAAGGGGCCAGCCACCGCTAGCGGCGAGTGAGTTCGACTGCCCTGGCTGCAAGCTATCCCATGAGGTGCATGTTAGTCCTCACAAGAATCCTCATTCTGGGGCGAGCTGGACTTTCTCGGGAAGTGTTGAATCCCCAAGTTTTATGCCATCCGTGTTGAGCCGTATTACGCCTACCCCTGGGAGTGGGAGGCCTCCGCAGATATGCCACTCATTTGTCGCTGATGGGCATATTCGTTTTTTGAGCGACTGCACCCATCAACTAGCGGGACAAACGGTTGAATTACCAGAGATAGACCTATGAAGCATTTATTTGGACTGGGATTGATTCTGACTTTCCCGCTAATTCCACTGCCTTCATTCGCGATCGCCCTTCCATCCCCTCTAATAATCAAAGAGGTGGGCGGCATTGCCCCAGAGCTAATTCGAGCCGTAAAGGAGCAGCCACCAGGCGCGAAGGGTAGGCTCAAGATTGAGATAGACCGGCTGGAGGTGGAAGGCTGGTTAATCGAAGATATTGAATTTGAGCTGAAA
>JBCCEV010000128.1:0-12498 GCA_039030125.1 Pseudomonadota bacterium
GCGAGCTCGTGAGCCGCCGGTCGGTCCCGGGGGAGCACAGCCGCCGCCGCGGTCTCCGCCTCCTCCAGCCGAACGGTCAGCCGGCCCCGGTGCGGGGGTGGCGCACTGGAGGCGCCACCGGTGCATTGCGGGTTTCGACAGCGACTTGCGCGCGTTCAATG
The DNA here is from genome assembly GCA_039030125.1 of Pseudomonadota bacterium. GTDB lineage: Bacteria > Pseudomonadota > Gammaproteobacteria > JBCCEV01. The sequence goes on from JBCCEV010000128.1 coordinate 162, forward strand.
ATCGCGGGGTCTAATTCGCTGCCCGGGGGCGCGAAACCAACCGAATTGATATGCGCATTCGTTTTAATTGCATTAGCGTCGAGCACCGGGTCGCTCGCGTTAGTACATAGGCAAATCACGTCTGCCTCACGCGCTGCGTCCTCATTGGTGCTCACCGCTGTTGCCTTGGCGTGCGTTGCTGCCAGGCGCTCGGCATCCTCAGGCCGACGACCGGCGATTTTTATTTCGGTGAAGTTTCTAACCGGACCCACGAGTTCTAAGTGCGCTTGCCCTTGGACGCCGGCGCCGATAATTGCCAGCACGCGAGCATCCGGGCTTGCTAATAAATCCGTGGCGATCGCAGAGCCGGCAGCCGTGCGCTCGGCGGTGATCAATGTCGCGTCCATCAAACCACGCGGGGTGCCGCTATTGTGATCGATGAGCGTGATCACCGCCTGATGCCTGGGCAAATCGAGATTGGGATTATTTTCATAGACAGTCACTAATTTAACCGCGAGGTGACGATCAGGTTGCCATGCGCCCATGTTCAGGAGGAAACCTTGGCCTGGGACGTCAATGCGTGAACGGCCGGGGGCAACTGTGCTCCCTACGGTGAGCGCAACAAAGCCCGCTTTCATGACTTCGATTAAGCCACGGCGATCGAGTAGCGCGGCAACATCGTCACGGCTGAGGATCCGAAAGTGCATGAGTGGGTTAGGCGATGAAAAATCGATCAAGTGATCCTGACCGGTAGTGCCTTCAATCCAACCAGGCGGTTGTTGGGTACCCAAACCGGATCGCCCGCTAACTCAAAATCCAGATCGGCGGCGATCATCTCCTCGAAGACGACTTTCAGTTCCATGCGGGCGAGCGCCGCGCCTAAGCAAAAATGCACGCCTGCGCCAAAACCGATATGGCGGTTGGGGCTGCGGCCAATATCGAACTTGAAGGGATCGTCAAATACCGCCTCGTCACGGTTGGCTGACATCTCCCAGAAGGTCAGTTTGTCGCCTTCTTTTATACGCTCGCCACGCAGCTCGGTGTCTTTGGTGGCCGTGCGCCGCTTATAGACCGATGGCGTGGTCCAGCGCACCATCTCCTCCACGGCCGGTTTGATGAGACTTGGATCATTTCGCAAGCGTTGCCATTGCTCGGGGTGTTCTAAAAAAGCAAGCATTGCGCCGCTTGTCGAGCGGGTCGTGGTCTCCGCGCCCGCCGGGAACAACAATGAGAAAAAGGCCTTAAGCTCAAAATCGGTCAAGGTCGAGCCATCGGCTTCGAATTCGGCATGAACAATGGTCGAGAAGATGCCGCCATCCGGTTGCGCACGCTTCTCATCGATAAGCGTTTGGGCGTATTTACGGACTTTGCGAATATATTCGCTCGCGATCACTGAATCCGATTGCACTTCAACCCCTTTGTCGATCCAATCACAAAGCTGGAATCGATCCGCCTCGGGCACGCCGAGCACGATGCAGATCGCCTGTGTCGGGATCTCGCGCGAAATACGCCGCACAAAATTGAATGTTTCGCCGGGCGAAACGGACGCCATCAACGCCTTAGCCCGTCGGCGCAGCTCGTCTTCAAGCGCATTAACGGCTTTTACCGTGAAGCCTTTATTGACCAGCGCGCGCAAACGCTTGTGATAGGGATCGTCGGTCTGATTGAGTAACTTGCCGGCCGTCACCTCATCTTTAATCGCGGTGCCGCCGCCACTTCTCTCGCCGGCCTTGTCAGAAGAGAAGGTCTTCGGATCCATGATGATGGCGTTGACGTCGGCGTAGCGGCTAACAACCCAGAAACCCTCGCCATCGGGCGTTACCGCCGTCGGCTCATGCCAGTAGATCGGTGCATTAGCTCTTAACCAGGTAAAAAAATCATGCGGAAACCCATTGGCAAAGCTCTGGTCATCGGACAGATCGACGCTGGCGCGGTTAAGAGCGACGGCATTCATTTTTCCGGTTTCTTAAGCGCTGGAAGCTCAGTGTCTGCTAGCGATTCCAAAACTTTAACGGTCGCGAAAAAATCTTCGCCTCCAAGCCCGTTTTCGATTGCTTTGCTGTAGACCTCCGAGGCGGCCTGGGTCATCGGCATAGGCACTCCCAAATCATCGGCCGACTGCAAGGCAACAGCCACATCCTTCGCAGCAATCGATAGGGCAAACACGCCGAGATCGAATTTCTTCGAAAGCATTAATGGGGCGCGGTTCAATACCGGCCCCGCGGAACTCACATTTAATACTTTGAGCAATTCACTCGGGTCCATCCCGGCTTTGGCCCCCATCACAAAGCCTTCCTGCACCAATACGGTCGCGCACAGAAAGATCTGATTATTAACCAGCTTGGTTAACGTCCCGGCCCCCGCGGGTCCCATGTAGAAAAGATGATCGCCAATGCATTCCAAAAGCGGCGTAACAGCTTTAAACGTGCCTTCGTCGCCGCCCACCATCACCGCAAGGGCGCCTTTCTCGGCTGCGATCTTGCCGCCTGAAACGGGCGCGTCGAGATACTGGATCCCTTGCTCAAGCGCAGACTGGGCGATTTCCCGGTTTAAGCTGACTGAGTTGGTTGATAGATCAACAATTGTTTTGATTGCGTCGCCGTTGGCGATGAGTCCATCGTCGCCGAGTAATACCTCCCGGATCTGTGGCGGCCCGGGCAACGATAGAAATACCGTTTCGCAAGCGCGGCCAATCTCGTTGAGCGAGCCCGCGACTTCGCCGCCCACCGCGCCCGCGGCTGCGGCATCGATATCGAACACCATTAATGGGTGCTGGGCCGCGATTTGTTTTGCCATCGGTCCGCCGATCGTGCCGGCGCCTACGAAGCCAATGCTCATAACACTCCCTCTAGTGCAAAAGATTCAGTGACTGGGTTTCTGAAACACCACAATCGCGCTGGTATACCCATGTAGAAAAGTCGTGCTGCCCACTTGACCTATCTCACCGTTGCAGAAAAAACCGCCGATGGGGATCTCACCCACTTGTTGGGTCATCAAATCGGAATCGTGATTGGGAAGCCCATACAAACCACGACCGCGGCCGGTGCAGGAAAATAGCAACGCGCCACTCGCGGAAGGGTCTAATCGCCCCTTCATTTTCTGCAACTGCATTTTGAGATCTTCTGACGATGTCTGGGCATCGCGCAGATGAAATTGAACGACCTGATGTTCGCGCACCTCAGCGCCGACCCATAATGCCCCCGATTCTTGTTCAATTCCCATGATGTTACGGACCAAGAAATCGCCGCGCTTGTGCATGCTCTCGCCCGGGTCCATCGCTAAGCCCAAAAACAAGGAATGGCGAACCAGCGCCTTGTCGCTCTCCGACAGTGTGGTGAAAACCTCGGCGAGAAGCTCCATCGGCGCTTTGCCGTCCAGGCTTGTAATTTTATTTTGCTCGTAAGCGGAGATGAACATCGGCTCCCCGATCGGGCGACAGCCTTGCGCGACCGCGCTCACGACTTCGATGTCCCCCTCGAGCGCGACAACTAAGGCACCCGAATAGTGAGCCGTGTCGTCTACAAAGACCGCAATCTCTCCTGCCGCCTGCCCCCCGCTAGCCAGACCGCCGGCAATTACGCTGGTTGGGAAAGCGCCTTCCAGGGAGCGCAAAAGTTGTTCGGCTGGAAACGAAAACGGATCGGCTAAGATCAGTATTTGCGCCGGTTTACCATTCAAGCGAGCGGCCAACGCCGCACAACGCTCGCTGTGCGCCGAGCCTGGACCCAATTCGTTAGCGTCGATATGCCAGTAATCCACTCGAACATCCGGCAGGCAGCCTAATGTGAGCCCAAGCGATGCTCGATGCTCCACTTCATCACCGCCACCGACGACGCCCGATGCTGAACAGCCCACCAGGCAGCGGATCCCGATCCGTTCGCGCAACATCGCGGGCAAGCGGTCGAAATGGGCGCGGTGCTGTCCACTGACGAACAGAAACGCGATGTCCGCATCATCTTCAAACGGACAGGCGGCAACCAACTCGTCGAGTGCCGTCTCAATCTCGGTTGCGTCACTCCTTAAAGAGGCCCATTTCATGGGCCGCAGTATACTTCGATTGCAACAGCGCTTTTTGGAACAGGCTATTGCGGCGCTGTCCCACTTGGAGTCGTCTATGGGTTCCTCGTCGAAATGGATGCTAATTATCGCGGTGGTGTTGTTATTGCCGCTGCTCATGTACTTGAGATTGCCCGGCGACATCGAAAGCGACCGTTTTGAAAATCTCCTGCATGCGCAAGCTTCGGGCCTGATCGGGCTGCATGGGATCCCCGCACAACTCCCCGATTCCAGTTACGATATTCGATTACTGCGCAACACCGAGCTTAAAACGGCGCGCGGTCGATTTAAGTTCGAAGGGCTTGATGAGGCGACGTTTCGAGACAAACTCACGGCAATCGAGCAGGGTGATATCAACGGCAAGGCGCCGTTTGAACTCGCAACCTTGCATGGCGCCGGGTTCGACGTCTACGGCGTCATGGGTTTTGCCATTGCTGTCAATTGGCAGACTCGGGAAGGCCGGTTCTGGGCGGCCCGGACGTTTTCCGTACGCCACCCGGAAAAATAATCGGATCGGGCGCTAGATCTCCGCCAGCTCCCTGATCATTTGCCGCAACGCCTTGGCATCAAAGGCCGGTAAAAAGTGATCAATAAACGGCATCGCGGCCTTCATCCCTTGGGCGCGAACTTGAAAGGAACTCGCGCCATACATTGGATTAATCCACACCAATTTCCGGATCCGGCGTTTTGCCGACGTCAACTCCCGCTTAATGGTTTCGATGCTGCCATTGTCATAGCCATCACTGATGACGATGAGAACCGTCGAGCCCGGTGTCCCTTCTTGAAGGACACCGCAATTAACGGTGCGAAAGGCGATGCCAAGATCCGTTCCGCCCGACCAATGTTTTACGTTTTCACTAACTTCCCGAAGCGTTTCATCAACACTGCGGCGCCGCAGCAGGCCCGTGATCTCGCTGACCCGGGTGCTGAACACTAAAGTGCGAGAGTTGGTCAGCACGCGTTGCACGCCCAGCATGAGGTTCAACAGAAAAGCATTAAACACATCCATTGAGCCGCTTACGTCGCACAACAAGACGATCCGAGTCTTGCGCATCTTCTTCTGGCGCCGTGGCATCTCCAGGAATTCCATTCCGTGGCGCAGACTTTTGCGAAATGCGCGCTGCATATCGATTTGCCGGCCATGTTTAGCAGGCTTACTCCGCCGACTTTCGCGAGTCGCTAATTTTTTCGCGAGCGCCTGGATAATCGCCTCAAGCGGCGGGGCGTCGTCATCCCAGCGCCGCTCCAAATTCAAGAAACGCGTGACTTCCTCCGCGCCGAAATTTTCAGGCTCGGTTAGCATGTCGCGATGCGCGTCACGGCTCAGTCCGTGCTCGAGATCGCCGCGCACGTATTCCGCACGCGAAAACATGAGCCGCATGCCGTCTTCTTCGGCACGTCCGTACCAAAATTGAGCAAAGACGCGATCGAATCGGATCTCATCGTCTAAGGAACCCACGAGGTTGGTTCTCACGGCGAGGCGATAATCGTCGAGGCTCGACCAATCAACGGCGGTGACCGAGCGCAGCGTGTCCATCACCCGCGCCGGCGTAACGCTCAACCCTTCCGCCCGTACCGCAGCGCAGAGCGCCACGGTGTTCTCCAACAGCTCCGGGGGCGAGTTTGCGCCCGCGCTGCTCATGCGTTTAACAAAGCGGTGGCCTGCGATTCATCAATCCGTTCGACGTCGTCACGATATTTGAGCAACACGCCGGCTGTTTCCTGGAGAAGCTCAGGCGTGATCGTGTCGACTTCCAGTTGCAGTAAGGCTGCCGCCCAATCGAGCGTTTCGGCGACGCCGGGCTTTTTGTAGAAGTCGATGGTGCGCAATTTCGCCATCACTTTTGCCACGCTCTCGGCGATCTGAGCATCGATCCCAGGGATCCGGCGCTCGATGATCTCCCGCTCTTTTTCGGGGCTTGGGTAACCAATCCACAGATACATGCAACGCCGCTTCAGAGCATCGTTAAGCTCACGCGTGCGATTGGAAGTGAGCAACACCAATGGTTTTTGAGCGGCTGTAAAGGTCCCGATTTCAGGCACGGTGACTTGAAAATCCGAGAGGATCTCGAGCAAAAATGCCTCAAATTCCTCATCCGCGCGATCAACCTCATCAATCAGCAGCACGGCCGGGCGAGGTCCCTCATGCCTGATGGCCTGAAGAAGAGGGCGCTGTAGGAGAAACGATTCGTCGAAAATGCTCTTGGCAAGCTCGGTGTTGGCCTGCGCGTCGTTCTCGTGCAGCCGGATTTCAAGCATCTGGCGCGCATAATTCCATTCATAGAGTGTGGCGCTCGAATCCAACCCCTCATAGCACTGTAAGCGGATCAGCGGCGTGTCGAGCAGTTGCGCCAACACTTTGGCGACCTCGGTTTTGCCGACGCCGGCTTCGCCTTCCAGTAACACTGGCTTGCCCAGATCGACGGCCAGCTTGGTGGTGAGGGCCAATGACCGCTCGGCGATATAATTCAGGCCTTCGAAAGCGTCGGTTACCGCGTCAACTGTTGAAAAGTGCGCGCGCCACGTAGAATCACCCATTGCTGTTCTCTTAGAGTCTTGACTGTTTAAACACGCGCGCATTTTAAACGCTCGGCGCGTCGATGATTTGACGTTGAGCGAACGCCGACAACGACGCAGGTAAACACTATGGTGGTTACGCGACTTTTCACCGGCGATGATGGTGAATCGCATTTTGAAGATATTGAGGTGCCGCTAGAGGATCAAGGAATGATTGGCCGAATGTCAGCGCGCGAAGCGGTGGCGGATATCATTTTCCGAACCACCGGTTCCGATTACGACTACGATTGGCACAACGCGCCCGAAGAGCAATACATCATCATCCTCAGTGGCCGCGTAGAAATACAGGTTGGGGACGGAACAAAGCGTGTGTTCGGCCCGGGAGATATCATTTCAGCCGAAGATACGACGGGGCGAGGACATATTTCGAAAGCCATCGATGATGAGCCAAGAAGATCAATATTTGTTACTAAAAATCGTTAAATATTATAAATTTAAAATATATTACGGAGAAATTACGTGAGCGATAGGTTTAACGCTATAGTGATCGAAAAAGCAGACAAGGGCTCAACCGCCGCAGTGAGCGAACTGGGCCTTGATGACCTGCCGGCGGCAGGTGTCCTGGTGGATGTCGAATACTCAACGGTCAACTATAAAGACGGCTTGGCGGTGACCGGTGCGGGGAAGATCTGCCGGCAATTCCCAATGGTTGGCGGTATCGATTTAGCGGGTGTCGTCGCTGAATCCGATGATCCGCGTTGGTCGGAAGGCGATCGCGTGTTAGTCAATGGCTATGGTCTATCGGAAGATTTCTGGGGTGGCTATTCGCAAAAACAAAGAGTTAACCCTGATTTTCTGGTGAAGGTGCCGGACAACTTATCCAGCCAACAGGCGATGGCCATTGGCACCGCGGGCTACACCTCGATGCTCGCGGTTAATGCCATCCGCGATGGCGAGATCACACCCGAGTCGGGGCCGATCATTGTGACCGGCGCTGCCGGTGGCGTGGGCTCGGTCGCGGTGATGCTCCTAGCAAAACTCGGCTATGAGGTGACCGCCACCACCGGGCGGCCGGAAACTGGTGATTATTTGAAGTCTTTGGGCGCCGCCAACATCATGGATCGCGCCGACTTCGCGCGTGATGCCAAGCCGTTAGAGAAAGAAATCTGGGCGGGATCCGTCGATAGCGTGGGTTCCACGACTTTGGCCACCGTATTGACGCAGACCAAGAACCGGGGTGTGGTAGCGGCCTGCGGGCTTGCAGGTGGCTTCGATTTACCGGTGAGTGTGATGCCGTTTCTACTGCGCGGCGTGCGCTTGCAAGGCATCGACTCGGTCTTGGCGCCAATGAGCGAGCGCACCCGTGCCTGGCAGGACTTAAGTGGGCTTCTCGACCTCAAAATGTTTGAGGAGGTCTACAGCGTTGAGCCGCTTGCTCGCGTTCCGGAATTGGCAGCACAGATCCTCAAGGGGCAGATCCGCGGGCGGATCGTTATCGATGTCAATGCTTAGGTAACCATTAGGTAACTAAAAATCAAAATGCGTTTGCGCGTTATCTTCCATCGCCTTGGCGTAACGCCCGAACGCATCCCGCTGTACGTTAGAAATAGCTTTATGTAAACTCTCTAAGCTATTAATTTTATTATTTATTAGCTTACGATACTCAAGTAACTTATCGAGCTGTTTCTGGATCGCGGGAGGCTCCATTCCCGACTCAAAGGAAATCGATTCCAGAAAGTCCTTAACCTCTTGAACAGAAAACCCGCCGGTTCTTAAATGCACAATGAGGTCCAATCGTGCGCGGTGAACTTCGGTATAGCGGCGTCGCTTGCCCGCACGCAGTGGTGTCACCAGACCCTGCTGCTCGTAGAAGCGCAACGCGCGCGGCGTTAGGGACATTGCTTTTGAAACTTCAGCAATGCTCCAGGTTTCTTCGGAAGAATCGTCCGCCACCCACAAATTCCCCTATAGGTCACCTGCATTCTAGAACGATGACAGAAATAATGCATCGTGCACGAACGCGCACCGGTGGTCGCCAAGCAGCATCAGAGGTCATGCGCTGGGCTATAATCCCGCGCCTTCCAGCCCACAAGATTTAAATCGTTAAAGGATCCTGACGCATGAACGACGTCGTTTCGTATAGCCGTGAAGATGAAATCGCTTTCATCACCGTAGACAGTCCCCCCGTCAATGCATTGTCGTTGGCGGTCCGAACCGGACTCAAAGAGTGCTTCGATCAATTTCGTAATGACGCGGAGGCACAAGCCGCCGTGCTGATTTGCGACGGCCGTACCTTTATCGCTGGCGCGGATATCACCGAATTCGATAAACCGCGCGAAGATCCCTGGTTACCTGAAGTGCTGCACGATATCGAAGCGCAGGACAAGCTAGTGATTGCCGCCATCCACGGCACCGCGCTCGGCGGTGGCTTGGAAACGGCGATGGGCTGCCACTATCGGATCGCGCTGAAATCGGCGAAAGTTGGATTGCCTGAGGTGACTTTGGGGCTATTGCCCGGCGCCACGGGAACCCAGCGCCTGCCTCGCCTGATCGGCCCCAAAGACGCACTCGATGCCATGATTTCCGGGCGCCCGCTGAAAGCTAACGACGCCTATACCAAAGGGGCTGTCGACGAGATTGCCGAGGGTGATGATTTAAAGGCCGCCGCGAAGGACTACGCCCGCAAATTGATCGCCGACGGGGCGAAGCCACGGCGTTTGAGTGAGGAAACGCTGGACGGTGAAGGCTTTGACGAGGTGTTCTTTGCCGAATACCGCAAAGGCATGATGCGTCAGGCGCGGGGTTTCTTCGCGCCCGAGCAGATCGTCAAATGCGTTGAAGCTGCCGTGAGCCTGCCTTACGAAAAGGCGGTCGCGAAAGAAAATCAACTGTTTATGGAATGTATGGGGTCCACGCATTCCAAAGCGCAACGCCATTTGTTTTTCGCCGAGCGCGCGGTCGCAAAGGTCCCTGACGTTCCGAAAGACACGCCATTGCGCGACATAAAAAAAGTCGCAGTGGTCGGCGGTGGGACCATGGGTGGCGGTATCGCGATGAACTTCGCTAACGCCGGGATCCCGGTGATGCTAAAAGAGATCAACCAAGAAGCGCTCGATCGCGGTTTGGGGATCATTCGGGGTAATTACGAAAACACCGCGAAGAAGGGACGCATGACCGAGAGCCAAGTCGAAGACTGCATGAATCTGATTTCCGGCACGTTGGATTACGGCGATCTCGGCGATGTCGATCTTGTGATTGAGGCCGTGTTCGAGAATATGGCGCTTAAGAAAGAAGTCTTCGGCGAACTCGATGCCGTGTGTAAACCCGGTGCGATATTGGCCTCCAACACCTCCACGCTTGATATTGACGCCATCGCCGAATGTACTCAGCGACCCGAGGACGTTATCGGTTGGCATTTTTTCGCACCGGCTAACGTGATGACGCTGTTGGAGTTGGTTCGTGGAGAGAAAACCGCGAAAGATGTGATCGCGACTTCGATGGCGATGGCCAAGACCATTCGCAAGACGGCCGCGCTTGTGCGGGTGTGCTTTGGTTTTGTCGGTAACCGGATGTTTTTCCCCTATGTCCGAGAGGCGCAACGCATGATCCTCGAAGGGGTTTCCCCCGAGCGCATCGATAAGGTGATGTTCGACTGGGGCATGGCCATGGGTCCCAATGGTGTATGCGATCTTTCGGGGCTTGATGTCTTGTCGAAGGTTAACAGCGAGTGGGCCGACCTCCCTGAAGATCCGACCTACTGCCGGGTTCTTAGCAAGCTGGTCGAAGCTGGCGATTACGGACAAAAAACCGGCGCCGGGATCTTTAAGTACGAGAACCGCAAGCCTGTGGCCAATCCGCGCACGGCTGAAATTGCCGGCGCAGAAGCTGAGGCACTGAAAGTAGAACAAATCGAGGTTTCCGATGAGGAAATCATCGAGCGACTGATGTATTCCATGATCAACGAGGGCGCTTTGATTTTGGAGGAGGGTATTGCCAGCCGCCCGAGCGATATTGACGTGGTTTATGTGCATGGATACGGCATGCCGCGCTATCGCGGTGGCCCAATGCAATACGGTGACGCTGTTGGCTTGGACAAAGTGGTCGCGGCGATGGACAAGTACCGCGAACGCTACGGCAACGACTGGGGCTACTGGCAACCGGCGAAGTTGTTAAAAGAACTCGCCGATTCCGGCAAGACCTTTAGCGGCTGGGCGGCCGAGCAGGGACTCTAAGCGAGCTGGCCACACATTTACGCGAGCTCGTCGATTAACTTCGCGTAATCGTCCATCCAGGAGAGCACGCTGTCCTTATCCTCGGTAGGACAGCGTGGGATTGCCCGATAAACCGCTCCTGAATCCGCCAGGCGGCGAAGCCGATCGGGATCGGTTGGCTGGTTGTCGCAGATCGAGATCCGCATCGACCCGGGGTCGCGCCCCTGATCGCTAAGCTTTTGATGGAGATCCGCGATGTCTTCTTCAAGCTTTTCCCCGTGCATGCCATCCACTGGGATCCAACCGTCGGCATACTTGGCGGTGCGTTTGCGGCCCCATTCCGAGGCTAACGTACCTAGAACGATCGGGGGGTGGGGTTTTTGCAGCGGCTTGGGGTAGGACCATACGCGATCGAAGGTCACGAACTTGCCGTGGTGGGTTGATTCATCTTCGGTCCAAAGTGTTTTCAAAGCCATCAAACGATCTTCGAGCACTGGCCAACGGTCTTTGAATTCAAAGCCATGATTGCGCATCTCTTCGGCAATCCATCCGGCGCCAACACCAAACTCGAACCTTCCTCCTGAGAGGATATCGACCGATGCTACGGCATTGGCTAAGGCAAAAATATCGTGCTCGTTCATCAAGCACACGGCGCTGCCGACGATCAATGTCTTGGTGACCACCGCAGCGGCCGCGCAGCTCGTGAGCGGATCAAGCATATCCACGTACTCGCGCGGCAGCTCGCCACCGGCGGGGAAGGGTGTTTCGCGACTGGCCGGCACGTGGGTGTGCTCGGGAAACCACACCGATTCAAAGCCACGCTCTTCCGCGGCTATCGCCAGTTCGTGTGCGCGAATGGTGTATTCGGTATTGAAGGTGAAGATCCCAAGTTTCATCAAATAAAGCTCGCAATCATCCTGCTGCCTGGCAAGGCAAATCGTTATCGAATTTTGAGCGAGGCCCAGCCCGCGGAAAGCTGGCTGGGCGTGATCCGCTTAAGCCGCCTCGGCGGCGCCGAATTGCCCGGAGAGAAAATCGCTGATACTCACCTCAGCAAGGACGTTTTCACTCTTATCAAGAATTTGAAAGAGCCTGCCGTCTGGCGCATATAAGTTGAACAACAGTGTTGAGCCCTCGGGGCCTGCGTATTCCATATGAACCTCGCCGGGGGGCTTATGCGAGTAATCACCTGCCGCGCGAATCCGGTGTTCGCCCTCGACGCCAGCGTCCATATCGACCAGGTGATGTTCTCCTTGCAGCACGGTTGTGGTGGTCGGCGCTAAATGGCGGTGGAAATGGCAATAGGAATTGGGCTCCCAGCGAAACAACATATCAATGTGCCCATCGGGCCGCGCATCGAGGACTGCAGCCCAGTAGTCGATGGGGTAGCCAAAGGTCTCATCACCCTCGAGATGGATCCAATTGAGTTCTTTGTTATCATCGGCCTAGGAATGACTGGCTGCGTCCTGCTGTGGGTCGTCGGCTATTTGGGCACTCGAGAGAAGCAAGGCAGGGGTCTTTGGATCTGGCACACTGCCGGTTCAATAGTCGGAATTTCTTGTGGTGTATTAGCC
>JBCCEV010000129.1:0-12126 GCA_039030125.1 Pseudomonadota bacterium
AATCGGACGCCACACGCGCAGTATCGTTGATGAGCGGAACCTGTGGGGGCGCGATTTCCAAGGCCTCCGCGGATTTCAAAGCAGACTCCAACTCACTCCAATATGACGGCGCTAACACGATTTCCAACAGTGACGACCCGTCCGATTTGCGCGTTTCATCAATAACCGAGCCTCTTTCATAAAGTTGCGCCCGAAGCTTGCCGGCGGCTGCGGGTAACATTAACCACTTACGTTCCTTACCAAGATTTAGATGCTCCGCCAGCGCATCTAACAAATGGTTTTGCCCCTCACCAGTGGCTGCTGATAACCAAACTCGTGCGACGTGGCCCTGGGCGTTGCGTTGCGCCCGCGCTTTGGCGCCGTCGATTTTATCAACCTTGTTGTAAACCTCGATGATGGGCAGGCCACCAGCACCGATCCGTTGAAGTACGGATTTAACCTCGGCGGTCCTCTCGTTGCGATCTTCACTGGCCGCATCGATGACATGAAGCAGCAGTTGCGCATCTCGAGTTTCATCCAGGGTGGCCGTGAAGGCCGCGATCAATTCCGGGGGCAGGTCGCGAATGAATCCTACCGTATCACTCAGGATAATCGGGTGCTCACCGCTGACATCTAGCTTTCGTAACGTCGTGTCCAGGGTCGCGAATAGCTGATTGGCCGCGTAGACGTCGGTTTCGGTCAAGCGGTTGAACAATGTCGACTTTCCCGCATTCGTGTATCCGACCAGCGCGACTCGCGTTAACCGGGCGCGCGAACGCGCGTGGGTGTTTTGTTGGCGGCGACGGCGCACACCCTCTAGTCGACGATTGATTTGCTTGATCCGGACTCCGATTAAACGCCGGTCGGTTTCTAACTGCGTTTCGCCGGGACCGCGTAAACCAATTCCGCCCTTCTGCCGCTCCAGGTGAGTCCAACCGCGAATTAAACGGGTCGACAGTCGCCGCAGTTGAGCCAGCTCGACTTGGAGCTTGCCCTCAAAAGAACGGGCTCTTTGCGCGAATATGTCGAGAATCAAGCCGGTGCGATCCAAAACGGTCACGCCAAGCAATTGTTCGAGGTTACATTCTTGACTCGGGCTCAGATCGTGGTCGAACACCACCAAATTCGCATCCACAGCATCAACTAGCGCCTTGAGCTCCTCGCTCTTGCCGCTACCAATGAATGTTCGCGGATGGGGCGCTTGGCGCCGCGCCACAAGTTTGCCAACCACCAGGCAAGCTGCGGAGGTTACGAGTTCAACCAACTCGGCGATGCGGTCATCGTTAGTTTCGCGCCCGCATTCCAGGCGTACGACGATTGCGCGATGCTCGGGCGAGTCTGCCGGATTAGGCGCCAACTATTCTTCGCCGTCCTCTTCTTCTTGGTCGGTGCGGCCAAGTTTGACATTACGCGATGGCACAACGGTAGATACCGCATGCTTGTAAACCATCTGACTGACGGAATTTTTGAGGAGGATTACAAATTGGTCGAAAGATTCAATCTGGCCTTGTAACTTAATGCCATTAACTAAGTAAATCGATACCGGTATCCGTTCTTTACGTAAGGCGTTGAGATAAGGTTCTTGTAAGGATTGACCCTTGCTCATATCGGTCTCCTTGTTGTTGTTCTGGGTACTCGACGTTGTTGTTGTAGGTACTCGACTTGCTGGAATTCCGTTTGCAGCCGAATGCGCATTCGTAATCTCGATCCTGCGCTTTTCTTGATTTCCATACTCTAGACCATTAATCAATGTTTGAACAATGTTTGTGCTAACAAACTCAGTACTTTATCGCTTGTTTTGGGGTCCTCTGAATCGAACCATTCAACGGCCTTTTCACGTCGTAACCAGGTGATTTGACGTTTGATAAGCTGTCTCGTCGCGCTCGCACCATCGTCAAGCAACTCCGCCCTTGAAACGCGACCGTTCAGATACTCAACGACTGACCGGTAGCCCACCGAGCGCATCGCTGGCGATTCTGCCTCCAGTTGCCCATTGTTGAGCAGGTCAGCAACCTCGTTCACTAAGCCTCGTTCGAGCATCTCGGCGAATCGGTCTTTGACCTTGGCATGCAGCGCGCTGCGCTCCGTTGGTACCAGAGCCAACTTCACGACCGTGCCGGCAAAAGCAACACCTTGGCGACTACGCCAAAGTTCGGTAAGCGGTTTACCCGTGATTTCAAAAACCTCCAGCGCCCGGACCAGCCGCTGAGGATCGTTCGCGTGGATTCGCGCCGCAGACTGTGGATCAATATGGCGCAAACGGGCGTGAAGAACTGCGGAGCCTTCGGCATTGAGCTGTTCAGTCAAACGTGACCGTATCACCGGATCGGATTTCGGCAAATCCGCAACGCCTTGCTCCAGTGAGCGAAAGTAGAGCCCCGTTCCTCCCACGAGTAACGGCGTCGATTTAGCGGCCGCAATAGTGCTAAGGGCGTCTTCCCGAAATTCACCCGCGGAGTAACGCTGCCACGGATCACGCACGTCAATCAGCGCGTGCGGGAATCGATCCAAGGTGATCGGGCTCGGTTTCGCCGTTCCAATGTTCATGCCCCGATAAACCATCGCGGAATCGACACTGATCAGCGACACCGGAAACCGCCGCGCGATTGCAATTGCCATTGCTGTCTTTCCGGAGCCCGTAGGCCCCATCAAAAATAGCGTGCGTTTAGCACCTCTTTCGTTCACTTTTTTCCAACAACATTTCAGCCAGTTCGCCATCAATTACGACCGTGCTGGACTCGAGTTCCCCGCCCACGGCATCGAGAAAACGCGAAACATGGAAGAACTCTGCCGCCTTGGAAGATTTATTTATTTGTGACACCACACCTTGCGCCAGCGCGACACAGATCGCAGCGCGATAGCCCTTGGTGACCAACAGTTCCACAAATTTCGACACCACCACTCGTTCGTCGACAAGCGGCAGAAAACTAGGCACCGTGCGCAAAGCAAACTGCGCTTCACCGAGTTGATCAAACTCGCAGCCCAAACTCGCAAGCGCGCGAACAACATCAACCGTTAGATCGAACCGGCAAATTTGGGGGATGAGCAATGGTCTCGCCGCTATTGCGCCAGTGGCTGCCGAGGTCAGCTTCGTTTGGATCACAAGCTCCCAAATTTTCTCTAGATCGCCGAGCAACAGCTTGCCCCGCCACTCGAAGACATAGTGTCGCTCGGAGACTCGCTTGAAAAATCCTGGTGCCGATGACCCTGTATTGCCGGGGCTGAGCGCGCGTGCTTGGTAGACCGCGGTTGAAGTTTCGCGGATTAGGTCCGCGCCTGAACGCCTTGGTTTGCCAAGCGCTGGGACCACAGGAAAGTCAAACACCGTTTCGTTGGTGGCCTC
Source organism: Pseudomonadota bacterium (assembly GCA_039030125.1). GTDB lineage: Bacteria > Pseudomonadota > Gammaproteobacteria > JBCCEV01. The sequence goes on from JBCCEV010000129.1 coordinate 3,323, forward strand.
CAAAGCTCGTTTAACCGCAGAATAAAGACGATCATTGATTTCACGTGGTTGCGCAAAACGCACTTCCGTCTTGCCTGGATGCACATTAATGTCGACTTCCCCTAGCGGCACATCGATTCGCAGCGCATAGCGAGGAAAGCGGCCAGCCGCGAAATCATCACCGTAAGCAAGTCTAATGCTACGCCCAAGCTGGCGGTCGCGAATCACTCGGCCGTTTAAGGCAATAAACTGCCACTCGGAGCTACTTTGGTTATCATGATAGCCGCCGATCCAACCGGTAATTGAATACGCCTCATCGGCTAGCTCGCAACGGTGCGCCTGTTCGACAAAACTCTTTCCGAATAGCGCGCTCCAGCGCCGCCGCGGATCATCATTAGCGCGCGGGAACCGCTGTGGCGTTCGACCGTCAAGCGCGAGGCTGAAAGCAATATCCGGACGCGCGAAAACCAACTGGCGCACCACGCGCTGGATGTGCAAAAACTCCGTTTTGGGGCGTTTCAAAAACCGGCGTCGCGCCGGAAGCTTGGCGAATAAATCGTTCACCACCACGCGCGTGCCGGCCTTATGTCCGACCGGCCGAGGCTCGTCAAACCCCTCGACCCCAGCGCTCGCGTGCAGTTCGGCCGCGTGCGCGGCACCGCGCGCTTTCGAAATCAACTGAACATCGGCAACCGCCGCAATGCTCGCCAAGGCTTCACCACGAAAACCCAATGTGGCGATGCGCTCAAGCTCGGATGCTTGCGAGAGTTTACTGGTGTAGTGACGCCTCAGAGCGTTAACAAGATCTGGCGGACCTATGCCTCGGCCATCGTCGCTGACCTCAATACTCCGGATGCCCCCTTGCAGAAGACGCACATCAATTTGCGTCGCGCCTGCATCAATGCTGTTTTCGATGAGTTCCTTAACCACCGATGCGGGGCGTTCGATGACCTCACCCGCGGCAATTTGATTCACGACAATGTCAGTTAAGGGTTTGATGACTGGGGTCGTCATCACTGTAGTCTACCGCCCCGGGACAATTAGGAGCAGCACCGAAGCAGCTTCGTTCCTATGGGATATTTAGAACCTCGCCGATCTTGATCAACTCGCGGTCCAGATTATTGGCGAGCTTGATCTCCTCCATGCTCACTTCGTAGCGTTGTGCGATCCCTGACAAGGTTTCGCCGCTGCGAACGCGATGCTCGCGGTCCTCGGCAATGCTTACGCCCTCATTGTGAAAATAGCGGCGGATCCCACTGAATATTGCGCTCGCGAGACGCTCTTGGTAGGCCGCTGACTTTAGCCGGCGCTCCTCGGTGGGATTAGAAATAAACGCCGTTTCGACTAGCATCGAGGGAATGTCAGGAGATTTAAGGACAACAAAACCGGCGTGCTGAACTTTACGTTTATGCACCTTGCCCAGCCCTTTAAGTGAATTGAGAACGTGGCCAGCCGCATCAATACTCGCCTCAATCGAAGCGGTTTGCGAAAGATCGATCAACACCGATTTCAGTACGTCATCTTTGTCATCAAGGGTGACGCCGCCAACAAGATCGGATGCATTTTCATTATCGGCCAACCATTTCGCCGCCTCGCTGCTGGCACCGCGTTGCGATAACACGTAGACCGATGAGCCACGCACTTTCGGATCGCGAAAAGCATCAGCATGAATGGACACGAACAAATCTGCTTTTTTCTCGCGCGCACGGGCCATCCGCTCGCGAAGCTTCAGGTAATAATCACCCTCGCGAGTAAGTATCGCTCGCATGCCAGGTGTATGGTTTATGCGCTCAGCCAGGCGCCTCGAAACCTCCAGTACGATGTCTTTCTCGTAGGTCCCCGAAGGTCCGATCGCGCCAACATCGTCGCCGCCGTGACCGGCATCGAGCGCAACCACGATATCGCTGACCTTGGCGGGTTGTTCAATCGGTTCTGGTGGACGTGGATCGGATTTGGACGGCTTGCTGAGGAGATCAACGACAACCCGGTGTCCATAAGGTGCGCTCGGTGGCAAGAGCGAATCTCGAACCCGCACCGATTCGGTTAAATCGAGCACCACCCTGACGCCGTCTTGCCCGCGCGGCGCATGGCGCAAGCCCGCGATCCGCGCTTGGCCTTCGGCGAGTTTCAGGGTCCGTGGCGCTTGGGTATCTTGAAAATCGACGACCAGGCGCTCGGGATTGGAAATGGTGAAGGTCCGGTAGTCGACTGCATCGCTAACATCGAAAACCACGCGGGTGCGTTCCGGCGCGCCCCAACTGCGCACCGATTGAATCTCGGCGCCATAAGCAAGGGCATTGAAGACCAACAACAGCGCTGATAAAGCCGGCAAACGCATGGGTGTCGAAACAAGTTCTCGCATCGGTAAGCTTATTTACTAACTTACGCATAATATTTCAAGTCTTATTTAGGATCATGTTCTAGATTACTAATTAAATTAATTTTTTCTTGGTCATCCCAGCGATCATTAGGGAACGAAATCCTGACATTTCGACCGCCATTGTGATAACTTAAACTTACCAATACGTCAGCTAAATCGGCTAGCCAAGGGACTTTATCTGGCCATTCAATCAGCAGATCGGCCGTTGCCGAGAAATAGTCCTCGAAACCGATGAATTCCAGATCTTCGGAACCTGAAAGTCTATATAAATCAATGTGATGAATCGTCTTTCCAAGGATTTCGTAGCTTTCCACCAGCGTAAACGTCGGACTTTTCACGGCGCCGCGATGGCCCAAACACCGCAGATACCCGCGCGCTAACGTGGTTTTTCCAGCGCCGAGTTCCCCCTCCAGTAAGATGATCGCTCCCCGATCATGTTGACTGATCAGGCGGGCAAGCCGCCTGCCAAACGCCACCAAGTTGGCCTCTGACTCGGCAAATAGCTGTGGTGTGACTTCGGCGCTAGCCACTGAGCGCGATTTCACTCAGCACCGCAGGCAGTGCGCCGACAACATCCCCGGCCAGCACGCCCGCCGCCAGTGTCAGGTGGCTACACGCACGCGCGTGCAACCAGCACGCGCTAACGGCGGCAATGTCTGGCGCCAGGCCTTGAGCGCCGAAGGCCACAATGATCCCCGTTAAGACGTCGCCCATACCACCGCTGGCCAGGCGCGGATCGGCAAAATCAAGGATCACCGGCGGTTGTTTTGCTCTTGCGATCACGGTGCCAGCGCCTTTCAACACGACGATGCCGCCATAAAGGCGCTGAATTTCCGCCGCCGCGGCAAGACGATCAGCTTGTACTTCAGCGCTTGAGCAGCCCAGCAGCCGCGCAGCTTCACCGGGGTGAGGCGTCAGTATCCAATCTTCACGGCGCGCCGGATCACCGGCTAACAAATTGAGCGCATCAGCATCGATCACTATCGGTTTCTGCGCGGCCAGCACGCCACGGAGCATGGCTTGCGACCAATGATCGGTTCCTAGTCCCGGCCCGACTGCCAAAAAGCTCGCGCGGCTACCGAGTTCACGCAACACTGCGGGATCATCAGTGCGCCGGCACATGATTTCAGGATATTGAACGGTCACCTGCGTGTTCTCACAATGCGTTACCACCGCGGTGAGACCCGCGCCCGCGCGCGTGGCGGCTTGCGCGGCCAAGCGAATCGCGCCCTCATAGCCAACATTGCCACCGACCAGCAATGCAAAACCGGCGTCGCCCTTGTGCGCGACCCGTGCGCGGGTGGGAAAATCGGGGACCTCACTAAGATCGAGCCTGAGCGCTGCGGGGACCGCAGAAGCAAAATTGCTCGACGCTGAGGTCTCAAGGTCGCAGATGACGACTTGGCCGCGAAACGCGGGACCGGCGCCCGTCAATAGGCCAACCTTGGGAGCAAAAAACGTGATCGTCAACGCCGCCGTTATCGCCCCTCCGTGAGTGACTCCGGTGGACGCGTCGAGCCCGGACGGCATGTCAATCGACACCACGGGAACGTCGATTTGGTTGATCTGTTGAACCACTGCAAGATGGTCTTCGCTCAGCGCACGATTGAGACCTATGCCAAACAAAGCATCGATCACCACATCGACCTCTGTAAGGGCCTCTTCGATGGTTCCAAGCTTAAGACCCCGTTCATCGAGCCGATTGAAATTAACCAACGCGTCACCGTGGATTTTTTGGAGGTCGCCGGCAACGGCTAAGCGAACATCAATTCCTAGCGCACACAAGTGCCGGGCGATGACAAACCCATCGCCACCATTGTTGCCGGTGCCACAGACGATGCCCACGTGCTCAAGATCAGGCCAGCGGCCGACGATATGGTTTGCACAACACCGCCCTGCGCGCTCCATCAATTCCAGGCTCGCTATGCCAAGATCATCAACGAGCCCGCCTTCAAATAGACGAACCTGCGCCGCGTCGAGCACCGGAGAAAACATCGATCAAGCCGGCGGCAGGAGCAGAAAGTTCTCGCGATAAAAGCGCAGTTCGTCGATCGAATCGCGGATATCATCGAGCGCGAGATGAGAACCCTTCTTAGCGAACTTTGGCGCATCCGGCACCCACCGCTGCTGTAGTTCCTTGAGCGTGGAAACATCCAAATTTCGATAGTGAAAATAGTCGGCGAGTGCGGGCATGTATTTGTAAAGAAATCGGCGATCTTGGCAAATGCTGTTGCCACACATCGGCGACACCCCGGCCGGCACCCACTGCTCTAAGAATGCGATCGTTTCGCGCACCGCCGTGGTTTCATCGGTCGCGGAGGCACGCACTCTTGCGGTTAACCCTGAGGAGCCGTGCTGCTTGGTGTTCCACTCATCCATGGCGTCGAGCAGCGAGTCGTCTTGATGGACCGCCAGCACCGGGCCTTCAATCTGTTCGACCAGATGAACATCAGTGACGATCGTTGCAATTTCGATGATCCGGTCGTGATCGGGTTCCAAGCCGGTCATTTCAAGATCGATCCAAATCAAATTCTTATTTGAGTGTTCCATAGCCCGCAAACGGTGGTGGAGGGAAAGACAACTATACCTAACGTTTTTTCAGCACGCCTTAGCGCGGACTGAGCGGTGCTCTTAGCGGTCACAGCAAGGCTCGAACGGCGGATCGAAAAAAGCTTCATGCCGAGCTCAACTCATTGACGATTCTTCGCGCCGTTGATCGCACGGCTAGCGCTGGCTCGTTGTCGCCCTAAACTTCCTGGGTCTTACTGCGGCACCCGCCCCAAGCCGATGCAGCACCCGTTAGCAACCGACTTGAGTTACGCAGCGAGCCCAACGGGCTCGGCTACAAGCCCGAAGCCAGACGCTATGGAAACCCCTGTGAGGCTATCCTTAGGGTCGGTCAGCGTTAGGAGTACCTTCCCGAAAGAGGAGACGGCAGCTCAGGACGCGAGATTGGGGTGCTTGAAGTCCGAGGATAAGTTTGCGATCGAGGGCAGTCTCAATCCGCGGCGCGTTTAGCAAGGCCCCAACTTAGCGATCTAGAATTCGTGGCGCGAGGATAGAGCATGAGCTAACGTCGAGTGGTCGACAAACTCTAGCTCTCCACCAAACGGAACGCCGTGGGCAATACGGGTGACCTTCACCTCGTGCCGCTCGGCGATCTGCTTGAGGTAATGCGCGGTCGCCTCACCTTCCATCGTGGTACTTGTCGCAACGATTAGCTCGCGCGTCTCGCCGCTTGCGATTTGCTCCTCCAGAGCCGGCAACCCCAGATGCTCGGGCAATACACCGTCGATGGGTGACAACCTGCCCATGAGCACGAAATAGCGCCCATCAAAGCTCCCAGCTTGCTCTATTGAAGCCACATCTAACGGGCTTTCTACAACGCAAATCGTATCGTGGTGACGACGTGTGGACGCGCACAGCGCGCACAACGCGTTCTCGGAGAACGTACGGCAGCGCTCGCACTGACCCACATGATCGATGGCTGCTGTTATCGCGTGCGCCAGTTCTCGCGCCTTATTGCGGTCCTTTTCGAGTAGCTGAAAGGCGATGCGTTGCGCGGACTTTGGGCCAATTCCAGGAAGATGCTGCAGCGTATTGATGAGCTCGCTGAGAAGGGGCGATGAATCCATAAGCGCGGACGTTTAACCGGAAGCGCTAAATCTAAAAGGGCAACTTAAACCCTGGCGGTAAATTCAGCCCGCCAGCAAGCCCCTGGAACTTTTCGCGGGTCGCGGCCTCAAGCCGCTGGTTCGCGTGGTTCATTGCCGCGGCGATTAAATCTTCAAGCATCGATTTATCGTCTTTCAGCAAGGAATCATCGATGTCGACGCGCTTCACTTCGTGCTTACCGTTGACAACGACTGTGACCAATCCGCCGCCAGCTTCGCCGCTAACCTCCAAGGCCGCCAAATCGGCCTGTGCTTGCTGCATTTGTTCTTGGACGCGCTGCACCTGCTGCATAATGGCGCCCAACCCTCCAGAGTCGTTGCTCACTGTGCCGATACCTCCTCAATAGTCGCGCCAAAGGCATCGCGGATCGCTTGAATGTTGGAATCGTTATCGATGGCCTGCTCCGCCTGCTTTTGCTTTTCAGCGGCGGCGGCGCGATCTAAGTCGGAAGGTGTGCTGAGCGCGTTATCTTGGGCGAGTTCAACCTCAAGCTTCAATTCGAGGTTCCACGAACGACTCAGTGCGGCGCGCAAAGCCGCGATGTTTTTCTTCGCGGCAAGCTTTTCAAATTGGGGTTGAACGAGCAACGTGATGTGGTCTCCCTGGCATTTCGAAACTGCTGAATTTCGTGCGAATTCCCGTGTTAAACCGATCAAGTTCAGCGCATCGATCACCTCCGGCCAGCGCCCCGCTAAATCCTCTGGGATAGCGCCTTGGGCGTCGCCTTGATGAGCTGCGATATCGCTATCGGAAATGGGCGGCGGCTCTTCAATCTTCTCGCGTTGCGCCGTGGTCGGGGCTCGCTCGTTCGATATCGTCGGCGGCGCCGCGGCGGTCTTACTTGCTGCAGGCGCTGGCATTGACGACCCGTTCGGCGACTCAACATTTGGGGCGCTAGTCGCGGGCGCGATTCGCGCGACTGACTGGCCGGATTCCTGAGGTTGAAACGCAAGCATTCTCAATAACGCCATTTCAAAACCGATTTCCGGATCCGGGGCCAGGTTCAAATCTCGACGGCCAATGAGTGCCAACTGATAAAGCAGTTGGCAATCTTCAGGAGACATCGCGGAAGAGAGTTTCACAATCGCATCTTCTTCGCTCAACTCGCCAGGTTGCTCCCTAATTGCTTGCCATACCGCAATGCGTCGCAACAGGGATAACAGTTCACCGAACACCGCATCGTAATCGGGGCTCCGCTCGGCGAACTCGCGGGCATGTTGAATCATCGCCAGTGCATTCCCATTCACGACGTTTTCAATGATCGCGATGAGCTTTTCGCTGCCAACCACGCCGAGCATGTCGATCATCGCCGGCGCCGCTAACTTGCCGCCGGCATAAGCAATCGCTTGGTCGACCAGACTAAGCGCATCGCGCACACTGCCGCCGGCCGCACGTGCTAACAAACTCAGTGCTTCGGCCTCATAGTCAATCTGCTCAGCGTCTAAGATCCCGGCGATATGCGAAGACAACTGGTCGACGGTCATTCGGGTCAGATTAAACTGCAGACAGCGCGACAAAATCGTAACCGGCAGCTTTTTCGGATCGGTCGTCGCGAGTAAAAACTTAACGTGCGGCGGCGGTTCTTCCAAGGTCTTCAGCAGTGCATTGAAAGAGTGGTTTGAAAACATGTGCACTTCGTCGATCAAATAGACTTTGAAGCGGCCGCGAGTGGGCGCGTATTGAACGTTGTCCAGAAGCTCGCGGGTTTCATCGACTTTGGTCCGCGAAGCGGCATCGACTTCGATCAGATCCGGAAACCGCCCCTCATCAATTTCCCTACAACTTGAACATTCGCCGCAGGGCGTGGACGATACGCCGCTTTCACAGTTGAGAGCCCGCGCGACGATGCGCCCCAAGGTTGTTTTGCCGACGCCACGGGTCCCTGTAAACAAATATGCGTGGTGGATCCGGCCGCTATCAAGCGCGTTGCTTAAGGCCTTAAGAACGTGTTCTTGCCCGGTAACTTCCGCGAAACTGCGCGGCCGCCACTTCCGGGCCAAAACTTGGTAACTCATTTGAACTTTGAAATCACAGGTCCAGTTACTAAAAGGGCGGCGGCAGTGCCAGCCACACCCCGGCACCCGCGGTTGCCGCTACCGCTGCTCCCTTCCGGGCCTGACGGGGTTTACGACTTCGCGTCGCGAGGGGACCGACACGGCCACCATCGATTCGAGTGAGAAGTGTACTCGATGCGCCAAAAAAATAGTGGGTAGCACTCGACGCCGCGGCGCCGGTCAATCGGCTGCTATCCCAACGGCAGATCTTGACGCTTGGTGATGGTGCGAAGAGAAAAGCTGGACTTAATTCGAGCCACGCCAGGTAACGCAGTCAGCGACTCATGATGAACACGCTCGTAGTCGATCGCATCTTCAACCACCACCCGCAACAGGTAATCGTATTCGCCGGCCAACAGGTAGCATTCCATAACCTCAGGAACGCGGGCCACCGCCGTTTCAAACACGTCCAAATCCTCGCGCTTTTGCGACACCAGCGTGATTTCGGCGAAAACATTCCCGGGCAGTCCAACGGCGGACTGGTCGAGATTCATCGTATAGCTATCGATAACGCCCGTGTGTTCGAGCAACTTCACCCGGCGCAGACAAGCAGACTCCGAAAGATTCGCCCGCGCGGCTAATTCGATATTGCGGATCCGACCGTTGCGCTGGAGTTCGCGGAGCCTGGACATCTTCTCTGGAAATGGTCAGATTCACTGTCCCCAACACCGGCACCTGCTCTCCATCAATGGCAGTCAGTGCACTGTCCTTTCCTG
>JBCCEV010000130.1:0-12118 GCA_039030125.1 Pseudomonadota bacterium
ACCTCACGCGCAAAACAGCAGTTGTCGGCGCGGTGGGCTCTAGATTTGTTTATGGCGAGGGGATCTATCCAACCTCGATTGCGCAATAACCGCAGTCTGCCCTAGCTCGGTCCCCAAGCTTCTTCCCTGATTTGCCCGGCGCGATGCGGCGAGGCCACCAGATTACGACCCGGTCCATAGAGCTTTTCGCGCAGCGTCCCCTCACGATATTCCGTTTGGACACGCCCGCGTTTTTGCAGGATAGGAACGACGCCTTCAATAAAGTCCTCGAAACTGCCTGGCGTTACCCCGTAGGCGATGTTGAAACCATCGATGCCGTGCTCTGACCACTGCTCAAGTTGGTCAGCGATTTGTTCGTCGGCACCAACCAATACGGGGCCAGCACCGCCGATGCCGGCATATTTCGCGACGTCGCGCACTGTCCACTCTTTGTCGGGATCGGCCTCGGCGAAGCCTTGCAGCATGGTACGCATGGCATTGGTCTCGACATATTCGATTTTCATATCGGGGTCGAGGGCGCCAAAATCCAAACCCGACCAGCCGCTCATTAATGCCATGGCGCTGTCGTAGCTAATTTGCTCATAGTACTCATCGTATTTGCGCCGTGCTTCCTCTTCGGTACCACCGGTGATGATCTTCATGTACGCATAGCCCAGCAGATCATCGGGATCTCGTCCTGCTGCGGCGAATAATTTGCGCACGTCCGCAATATACTGACCATCAACTTTAGCGTTGGGTCCGAGAAAAAAAGCACATTCGGCATGCTTGGCGGCGAACGCGCGGCCACGCGGTGAGGCGCCCGCTTGAAACAAAATGGGGGTTCTTTGCGGCGAAGGTTCGGTCAAATGGCAGCCGTTGACGGTGTAGTACTTGCCGTGGTGATTAATGTCACGGATTTTGTCAGGGTCCGCGTAGATGCCTTGCTCCACGTCACGAAGAACCGCGTCATCGGCCCAGCTTGCTTCCCATAATTTGTATACCGCTTCGCAATATTCATCGGCCATCTCATAACGCTCATCGTGGTCGGGCAGGCCATCCCGGCCATAAGCACGCCCGGCGCTTTCTAAATATGAGGTCACGATATTCCATGCCACGCGGCCGTTGGTCAGAAAGTCGAGGGTGGAGACCAAACGCGCAAACGAATAGGGCGGGTATTGCAAGATCCCGCTGGTGAAGCCAAAGCCGAGATGCTCGGTTGCCTGCGCCATCGCCGGGATCAGCAGCATTGGATCGTTAACCGGCAACTGTGTCGCGGTTCGCGCCGCCGTTTCCCGTCCACCGTTGAAAACGTCATAGACACCGACGACGTCGGCCAAAAACAGTGCATCGAACTTGCCGCGCTCCAAGAGCTTCGCGAGATCAACCCAAACATCGAGATCTTTGTAATCAACCGAGCGATTATCTTCACGGACCCAAAGCCCGGGCGATTGATGGACCACGCAGTTCATGGTGAATGCGTTCAGCAGCATGCGGCGTTTTTTCACGGGGTCTCTCTTTTCGGTCAACAAGTGCGCGGCCATTATGCACCGAATGCCTAGCAAGCGAGACAAAAGATATTGATTCTTGCTTGGTATACTTCGCGTGCCGCGCCGACGCCGTTTGGATCGAAGAAATGAGTACCACGCCGCAGCGCAACGAACTGCGCACTACCCACGTTGTGGTGGCCTTATTGGCTCTCGCTTGTGCGTTGCGTGCCTACAAACTCAATAGTCAGTTGTGGCTTGATGAGATCGGCTCGGTGACGGGCAGTCTGCGTCGGCCGTTTATCGATATCGCGACCCAATGGCCGGGCTCGGCGACGGACGTCCTGATCGATCTGCTCGCGCATTTATCGATCGGGATTTTCGGTGAGAGTGCGGCCGCCGTGCGCCTGCCGGCGATGTTGTTCGGCGTGGCTGGGATCTGGGCGTTGTTCACGCTCAGTCATTATCTGTTTCCTCGTGGCGCGGCGATCTTTATCACCGCGCTGGCGTGTGTTTCCTACCATCACATCTTCTTTTCGCAGAACGCGGCTGGGTACACGGCGCTGATGTTCGGGACGCTGTGGCTCTCTTATTTGCTCTTGGTTATGAACGAGGCCAAGGCCGTCAGCCGCGCATCCGGCTGCCAGTACGCGCTAGCCGCGATACTAACCGCTTATTGCCATCCTTTTGGTCCCCTGGTCCCGACTTTTCAGGTGTTCATTGCGCTGGGGCTTTTCTTATGGTCGTTACGGCGAGCGTCGGTTTTTCGTTTTCCGCTGGTCTCGTACCTGTATTACACGGTTCCGGCGGGACTCGTGTCGGTCATGTTGTACCTACCCTTTGTTGAAGGCTTCCTCGGACATGCCGCGATGAATGCGCAGACCGCCGAGGAGGGACCCCGTTTTGGTTTCGGGCTCGTTGTCGAGATCGTCGAGGGCTTAAGCGCCGCTTTCTTTGGATATGCCGGCTTGGCGATCGCAACGGGGTTTGGGATCGTCGGGGTGTTCGTGTGGCTGCGCCGCAAGCCGCTCTCGCTATGCATTTTGGTCCTTCCACTTTTCGGGCAGGCATTTTTGTTTGCAGCCTTCGGCTTTGGCATCCACCCACGATATTTCGCCGCAGCGCTTCCGATTGTGCTCATGCTGGGCGGTCTGACGATCTATGAGCTTACTCGCATTGCCTCGACCTTTCTGCCCGCGCGCGTTCAGGGCGGGGCGCTGGTGGGTGTGTTGATAGTGCTAACGATCGCCTCAGCCTATCCTTTGGGGCGCTACTATGCCTACCCAAAACAGGATTTTCTAAGTGCCTTTCGTCTCATCGAAGCACAGCAAGGTCCGGGCGACATTCGAACGGGCGTACAGTCGCCCGGCTCGTTCATCAGCGACTATTACGGTTACGCCGATTACCATCGGCTCGATGAAATTTCACAACTCACCGAGTTGGAAAAGCAACAGCAACGGATCTGGGTGATCACCAGCTTGGAACGTTTGATGAGAACCGCGGATGCGCAGCTCATGGACCATATCCATACCCACTACGATCGCGTTAGCAGCTTCCCTGGCACATTGGGCGACGGTGACGTACATGTCTATGTAGGACCGCGAGCAATTGCCCAATGACGAACGGTCTTGGGCCGCGGTGATCAAGCGCGTACTGCAAAACACGCTTCTTGTTGGGTTGGGATGCGTTCTCTCGCTCGTGATGATCGAGATTGTGTTGCGAGTCTTCAATCCTTTCGACTTTCGCATCAAGGGCGATGAAATCCTCCTGCCAGCCAATATGAGTTACAACATTGCCAACCCTGGCGTTGACAAGCTTGATGAGCGAATCCTGCATAGCAAGAATTCGCTAGGTTTCCGGGGCGCCGAGCCTCCGGCCGAACTCACCTCATCGCTGTCGATTATCACAGTCGGTGGCAGCACGACGGAGAGTTTCTATCTGTCCGACGGCGATCCCTGGCCGGCGGTCTTGGGCCGCGGTCTCGCGGATAATTTCGACGGTTTGTGGATGAACAATGCTGGCTTTGACGGGCACTCGAGCTTTGGCCACATTGTCTTGTTCAAGGACTATCTCGCGCACTTGCGGCCCAAAGTCGTGATTTTTCTCGTGGGCGCGAACGATATGGCCAGTGAAGGCTTGAATTTCTTTGACAAGAAGGTGATGCGCGACCCAACGAGCTTACGTGGGTTTGGAAACTGGTTGGCCGGCTACAGCGAAACGGTGGCTCTGGGGCTTAATTTGATTCGCTACGCGATGACATGGTGGATCGGCGTGGCCCATCTGCAAACCGATTTAGCGCACACGCCGCGGATCAAAACCAAGGACGCGCATTGGTTGCGGCTGCGTGAAGAGCATCTAGCAACTCACATCCCCCGGTTTAAGAAGCGCTTGCAAACGCTTGTCGACTTAGCTCGGCGTCATCGCGTGATGCCCGTCTTTCTGACCCAACCGGCGCTTTACGGTAGCGGCGTCGATCCAACGAGCGGGATCGCGCTTGATGACCTGAAGGTCAGCGATTTAGACGGGCGCACCCAGTGGCGGCTTTTAGAGTTGTACAACGATGCGACGCGATCGTTTGGCGGACACGATGAGGTTTTCGTGATCGACCTTGCGACGCAAATGGCCAAAGATTCGAAGTACTACTACGACTTCCTGCACCACACGAAAGCGGGTGCCGCGGAACTCGCTCGCATCGTTGATGCGGCGCTGTGCCCGGTTTTAGCCGCTAAGTTCGTGGCTCACTTAAAGGCCTCTTGCCCTTGACCGGTGATCAGTCAGCGGCTGCCGCTCGGCGCGCCTCGATAATGGCCTGCATACTCGGAACATCGAGATAACGCATCCTTTTTGCCTCGGTTCGCCCGCGCGTGACCGTGTCTAATATCAAGCCGCAAGTGAAACTCAAAAAAGCGATGATCGAAATGCCGGTGGCGAGGATGGCGGTTGGAAAGCGCGGGACCAAACCGGTCTCGACGAAGGTTGTCACGATTGGGATACCAAGAATGGTCGCGAGGACCAGCAACAACAACCCGATGAAGGAAAATGTTCTCAGCGGTTGTTCTTGCTTCAAGAGATTGCTGATGGTGAAAAGTATCCGAAAACCATCCGCAAACGTGCGAAGTTTACTTTCATCGCCTGCGGGCCGATCTTGAAACGCTGTCGGCACATCAGCAACGGGCATTCGCAGCTCCAACGCATGGATGGTCAATTCGGTTTCAATTTCGAAGCCACTAGAAGTTTGAGGAAACGACTTAACAAAGCGTCGTGAGAAAACACGATAGCCAGACAGCATGTCATCGAAGTCATCACCAAAAAGTTGTTTCACCAAGCCGGTAAGCATCCAATTGCCAAACTTGTGGCCTGGACGATAAGCCCCCGCTTGGTGTTCAACCCGCGCGCCAGTGACCATGTCGAGGTTTTCGTCAAGCAGCTTATTAACCAGTTTGTCCGCAACGGCTGCCTCGTAAGTGTTGTCACCATCGATCATGACGTAGGTATCTGCTTCAATGTCGGCGAACATGCGGCGCACCACAAAGCCCTTACCTTGGCGCGATTCGGTGCGCACAATCGCGCCGGCCCGCCGTGCGCTATCGATCGTGGCGTCGGTGGAGTTATTGTCGTAAACGTAGACCTCTGCGGACGGCAGCGCGGCCTTAAGGTCTGCGACGACCTGTCCTATGCAAGCCGCTTCGTTGAAGCACGGGATAATCGCCGCGACCCGGAGTTCGGTAATGTCTTGTTGTTTGTTTGTGTCGTCCATAGGTGCAGACCGGAAGCTCCGGAGCGCCGTGGGAATTTTAGCTGATCCAGCGGACGCGGGCTTTGGGATCCTGATGTGAAACACTCATCTCCGAAATCATTTCTGCGCTACCTCGTTGTTGGTGCCGCGGGGTTTGTCACCGAAGCGGTGATGGTGGCGTCGTTGATCGTGCTCGGTGCAACCCCAGTGCTGGCGCGCATCGTGTCTTTTCCCACCGCGTTACTGGTGACGTGGCTACTGAACCGTAGTTGGAGTTTTCGTGCGACCCGACACCAGCGCATCGCTAGCGAATTGTTGGCTTATGTGGGCGTGCAGATCGCTGGCTTTCTGGTCAATTTAGCAACCTACTTCGTCATCGTTAGGTGGCTCGAACAGCCTGGTCCGGTGCTTGCCGTCTTTGCTTTAGCCATAGCCTCGGGTGTCGGATTAATCGTCAATTATCTAGGCGCCAAAAGCTGGGTATTCAGGGCTTGATATACTCGCGCGCCTCACAGCGCAGGAGTCAGGTTCGATGATAAAAGTCCTCAGTATGTTTCGCCGCAAGCCCGGCATGTCAGTAGATGATTTTCAAGCTTACTGGTTGGGACCCCATGCTGAATCGGCGAGCCGCCTACCCGGGGTTAAGCGCTATGTGCAAAATCACACACTGCTCTCTGCCTACAAGAAACTTGAACCCATTTACGATGGATTAGCGGAGTTATGGTTTGAAGATAGCGCGGCCTTGAAAGCGTTGGTGGGTACGCCGGAGCTTGATTCCAATTATGAGGATCATAAAGCGTTCATGGATCCGGATTCTTACGTCGAGTTCATCACTGAAGATATCGTCATCAAGGACGAGCCGTTCAAGGCACCGGGAGTAAAAAACGTCGAAGTCGTGAAACGTAAAAAGGGCATGGACCCTGCGGAATTCCATAAGTACTGGCAAGAAGTTCATGGTCCGCTAGGCGCGTCGATCGACCAGCTTCGAAGATACGTGCAGAGCCATACTCGTATGGGTGCTTACAAGGACGGTAACGAACCTCCACTAGATGGCGTGGCCTTAGGCTGGTTTGAGAACACCGACGAAATGCGGGCCTCAGCGCGCTCGGAGCAATATGCGGTGACCCGCGATGACGAGCAGAATTTCTTAGAAATTCCGCTCGACTTTTTTATCGCTAATGAACACGTAATTATCGAAGGCTGACGATCCGCTACTCTGTTTTCACCGCGGCAACGATTGGTGTTTCGTTGTTCCACCACGGTAAATCAGAGTGCGCGCGAAGATCGAGTTCAAATGTCCAGGTTGAACGATGCTGTTGGGCTACAAAATAGTAGGCTTCCGCTACCTTCTCGGGAAGGATAAGTCCGTCGTTTTCTAGACCTTGTCTTTCGCGCAGGGCTTGAAACTTCTCGGGACCGAGCATTTTCCCAAGGGTGTCGGGTGCGTCCACGGCACCGTCAACCAGGATATGAGCAATGTGGACGCCTTGCGATGAGAATTCTGCGTTGAGCGTTTGGCAGAGCATTCGACGGCCGCCCATAGCCGCTGCATGAGAGTGCTGTCCAGCATTGCCGCGGACTGCGGCGGTTGCGGAAGTGACAAGTATCGTCCCTTTCCCGCGTTCGACCATTTTCGGGCACAACACGGCGGCGACACGGTAGAGGCCGAAGGTGCCCATTCGCCAACCGAGTTCGAAGGTCTTGAGTGGGGTATCGTGCAAAGCGCGGTTACCAATCTGCGCCCCGAGGTTGTAGAGCACGACTTCGACCGGCCCAATGTCAGCTTCAATTTTGTTGATCGTGTCCTCGATTGAATCAGGTTCCACGGCGTTGAGCAGGAACCCGCTGGCATCGCCGCCTTCAGCTTCAATTTCTTTGACGAGTTTATCTAAACCTGACCCGTCGCTGCGGCGACAAAGTACGGAGTGATAGCCTTCGCGCGCGAATTTTTTCGCGGTCGTACCACCGATCCCGGCGCCTGCGCCAATGACGAGAAAAACGGGTTTCATGGATTGCTCCTGAGCTGCAAATCGGGCGGCTAGCCTACACCAGCTTTGCCACACACGGCAGTGTTAGGCGAAGCTGCAACTATGCTGTTATTGGCTGGAGCCTGTGCTTAAGAAATTCGTAACCCATGATCAATAAAAGCGTCAGTCCTACGGTTGGGAGCAAGATCGCGAGTACCACAACGAATGTCGTCAACGCAGGAGTGTTCAGTGGTTTGTTAGCCGGGCGCGGGGTGCCCCAGGAGCCCGGTGCTCTGCGAACCCACCACATCCACACCCCCGTGATTGCTCCCACCGCTAAAACGATTGAACTCAACAGTGCCAGTACTTTTGTTGGTAGGCCGAAAATACTGCCGACATGAACGGGATAAAAAAGTAGCGTGATGCGCGTGCGCAAAGGCACGCCCGAACTGTCGTGGTAGAGCAGGGTTTCCCCTGAGAACTGGTCGAGGAATACCAAATGCATCGGCTTGAGTGGTTTGCCGGTGTCGGTGATGACCAGGAATGCCGCATCGCTACCAGGTTTTGGGACCTCGATGCTGTAGTCGGTGTTTGAAAAGTCAAAGTACTGTTCGGCACGCAACAGTGCAGTATCGACACTGATACGCGTTGAGCCGTCGGCGGCAGTCGATGAGGTTGGCGGATTAAGGAAATAATCGGGGAAGCCACCGGTTACCAGGTTGATACTGCGATAGGCGAGACCCCAAATCTGGGTAAACAACAGTCCGCTGACCAACAGCACAATGGAGACTGGCGCTAGGTAAAAACTCGGCACGTTATGCCAATCTCGCAACACCTTTCGCAAGCGCCCCCGCCAACGTGGCGCCCACACGCCCCAGAACTTCTCTTTCTTGCGCGGCCACCAGAGGTAAATACCCGCGAGTAGCGAAATGATCCCCCAGCAGGTTGCGGTTTCGACCAGTATGCGCCCGGGCAGGCCCAACATCAGATTGCGATGAAGCTGAAGCACCACCGCAAAAAAACCGACGCGGTTGTCGTGAGTGCCCAGCCATTTCATTTGTGCGGGGTCGAAATAAGTGAACAGCGTGTGCCGTGAGCCATCTGCGCTCTCGAGTTGGGCGATCCCTTCCCACGCGAGTTCTGGCTCGCAAGGCACATTGATGTAACGCAAATAGTAATCGGGAAGTTGCTCCCGGCTGGCGCTGACGAATGCTTCGAGCGCGTTTGGGGCGGCTCTGGCGTTGGGATCGATGAAATGGCGCTCGGGATTTTGCCACCTGCGTATTTCCGGCTCGAAGACATATAGCGCGCCAGTCACGCAGACCACTAAAAATACCGGCGTAATAATCAATCCGGACCAGAAGTGCCAACGCCAAATGGCGCGGTAAATCAGGCGCGCGAACATGATTGAGTTGGTTTAGAACCAGACCTGAGCGCTAATAGAAAAGACACGTTCGTCGCCGACATAGGCACCGCCATTGATATCGCGCCCGGAAAGGTAAGCGCGATCGAGCAGGTTATTGATTTCACCCTGGATGCGAAACGTGCCACCGGGGTCTTCGTACCCCACGCGCAAGAACATGAGAGTTCGGCTGCCTACCACCCGGTTTTCCAGATTCGCTAAATCAGACGTCGCAAACATATCGGATTGGTAACTGACGTCGCCGCCGATATACCAACCCCACGGCGAGGTGTAGGTGGCCGCCAGAGACGCCGATATATCTGGGGCTTCTGGAAACTCGTTGCCGTTAAATGTGCCAACGTCCGTTTCAAAATCCATGAAACGGGTTTTCAGGAGGCCCAGCGACCCGTTGATATCCAGTTCTCGCAAGGGTCTTGCGCGCGCGGAGATTTCGGCGCCAATGGCACGTGATGTGCCGGCATTAGTGGTGAGCGTCAAAATTGGCGTCGCTGGATCGGGAATGTTGATTTGCTGATTGGTCCAATCGTAGTAGAACACGTTCGCATTGGTGTCGATCCTTCGCTGCCACCACTGGCTGCGAAAGGACAATTCATAGCTCCACAGGAATTCGGCGTCGACCTGGGTCAGGCGCGGCGCCGCGACGCTGCCCCGATCGATAAAGCCACCACGGTAACCGCGGCTGGCGATAAAGCCTACGGAGTGGTTATCGGTGAGGTCGTAAATCAGCCCGTACTTTGGCAGCAGTGCGTCAAAAACGGTATCGGCATCGACTTGCACGCCGGCGAGCCGATTGTTTTCTTGATAACTGAAATTCTCGTAATCGTAGCGGAGTCCAGCAACCAGTCTTAATGGTCCCCAGAAGCGCCATTCCAGATCGACATAACCCGCGTAATTGCGTCGCTCGGTGGCGCTGGCTAAATCCTGGACGGGGCCATCGGGCAGTCTTGAGAGGGTTTGTGGCGCGTCACAGGTGGCACTTGTCGATACCGAATAAGTGCCTGAGAAGTCCCAAGCGTATTGCGGTGAAAAGCCAGGGCCTGGGGTTGAGATCGCAACCGCAGCGGCGATCCCGGCCGCATCCAGTGGGAAGTTCGTGGCCAGTAAATCGAAGGTATTGTCCGGATTGAGTCTTAGAGTACCGGGGTATGAAAACGCGCCGCCAACGGGATAGGTGAGGTTCAAATCTACCGTCGCGTCGAGCGCGGTAAGGGTGCCATTGGTAAATGTAGCGTTCCCCGCGGTGCTGTTGACCACGGTGTCGTAGCCAAGATTCAAGATATTGTCATCGTCGGCAACGTATTGATCGAAATCAAACAGGCTTGCTGCGAGGGGCAGGCTTTCGATGCCAAGCCCGCTCAGTGGTCCCAGATCGATAAACAAGCTGCCGACGTTATCCCAGTCCGCTTCGCTCGGGAACACATCCGCGCCCAGTCCGACTTGAACTAAGGCAGGCAGCATCTGCGCCAGGAAAAATCCGTCGATCCGGGGGTCGCTGTTGAATCCTTGATCAATTTGCGCGAAAGCATCGGAAAAAAACTCGTACCAGCGGCCATCACCATCGGCGTCAAAATCCAAGTCGAAGCATGTGCTGTTATTGAGGATGTCCTGAGTGATGACCGCACCCGTCGTCGCGAAAGTAATTCCGATCGGATTCGTCACTGTCACGAGCGAATCTCGATCGTTGTCGTAGCTGCCAAAGAACGCGCCCGCAAGAATCTTGAAGTCGCCGCTGTTGCTCACATAGGTAAGGCGGAGATCTTGCGAGATATCGTTGTCGTTGCGGGTTTCCTGGCGATCAAAGTTTGGTGAAGGGGTAACGAAGTTCGTCTCCGTTTGTGTCCATGTTGTGAGCGAGGTGAGCTCGATTCCATTGTCAAAGGCATAGTCGAGTTCAAGTATTCGGTTGTCCACGTCATTGATTCGTTGTTCTACACCGTCGAACACTTGGTCTAGGATCCGATCGAAAAAGTTGGGCCCGGACACCGCCGTTATCGCGGGATCGTCGTGCGCATGAGAGATGGTGAGCTTGGCTGTCAGCCTGGGGATTGCGCGTGGCTCAAAGAGGAGCTTGCCGCGGAATGAGTAAAAATCCTCGTCATTGAGGAAATCAAGTTGCGGATCGGTATAGTTAATTTGTTTTTCTTTGAGTTGCTGCTCCGCTGTGAATCGAAACTGCAATTGCTCGACGATGGGTCCGGAGACCATTACCGCGCGTTCCTGTCCCAAGGTATCGACGACGTAACGGGCGCTCGATTCATAATAGGGCGTGGGGTCTTTGGTGTTGACGACCACGGCACCGGCCAGGGCGCTTCGACCCAAGCTGAGTTGCGGTCCTCGCAGGACCTCGACGCTGCCAACGTCCCAAATTCCACGCGCGCCTTTACGCACGCCCTCCAGTGATTGCACGGCGCCGTCGATCACTAAAGAAGAAAGCGATTGTTGGTTGCCTCCCGGGGAACCCACTCCTTCGGAGTTGATGCCGCGAATGGAGATCCCGTTGTTGCCGTTATTCGATGGTGAATAGTTGATGTTGGGCACGAGACGAAATGCGTCTCGAAGGTCATCGACCCCAGTGCGCTCCAGCTCATCGCCCGTAACGACCGAAACGCTCCCAAAGGTGTCTTGCAGATCACGGGTGAGTTTTTGGCCGACCACTTCTATGACTTCGACCTGCTCGGCGAGTGCGCTCGGGCAATGCGCCACCATAAATAAAAGCGCGACCGTGATAGGTCGCGCTAAGAAACGAAATGGCATGGTTTAACTCGTTATTGCCGATCAGCCATCAAATATTTCCACCGGCAATTACTTCATTTGGTGCGGCTACGCTCACTATCTCCATTTTCGCCGTGCAATGCTAGCCAGCAAAAAGGCGAGCGACACGATGGCGGCCAAGGGCAGCGTGGGAATTTTTGTTCGGGTCGGCCCGGGCGGTGTTACCGACGTTACAGCATCGATCGTGCCCGTGCGGGTAGCCACCAACCTGACCGCGCCAAGGTTGCCAAGGAACGAGTCTTGCGTGGTGCTTTGATCGAAGTTGTAAGTCAGGGTTGCGCCGCTAATTGTGAGCGAGCTGGCTTGATCAAAACCGGGATTGAGCCGCCCACCGAATGTGAACGGCGGATTCCACAGGGTGGGGTCGCCGCCGAACAGCATGTCGATGTGCAAATCGATGACCACGTCGATGCTGGTCAGCACGCCATCAACGAACGTTAAGCCAGCTCCGGAAACGCCCGTCACTAAAATATCGTAAGTCCAGCCGAACTCATTGTCGAAATTCCTGGTTGAGGTTAGCGGATCAAACTCCTTGGAATAGAGTTTGGCCGCTGGCAATACGAGTGTCGGGTCGTCTGAAAGCGTAATGTCCGCGATGGCGACGGGCAGGGTTATCGTGCCAGAGCCAGGCAATGCTAGCCAGCAAAAAGGCGAGCGACACGATGGCGGCCAAGGGCAGCGTGGGAATTTTTGTTCGGGTCGGCCCGGGCGGTGTTACCGACGTTACAGCATCGATCGTGCCCGTGCGGGTAGCCAC
>JBCCEV010000131.1:0-12090 GCA_039030125.1 Pseudomonadota bacterium
ATAGACACTTAAGGCGTTGGGGACTGTTTTGTAGGCTGGCGCATCGCTTTTCAAATAGAACAGTCCCGACCAGGGATTACCCTCACTGACATTAATATCGGTCTGAAACTTGATTGTGTCTGGGTGAAACGTCTCAACACCCTCCCCGAACTTCACCCGTGTGCGCACTGCCGCGAACAAACGCAGGTCGTCGTCACCTTCGCGGCTCCACGCAGCCTCCAGCGAGGCATCCGTGAAACCGGTATTGAAACGCCTAAGAAAATCATTAACTTCGAAGGTATTGCCCATCGGTGGGTTCCCAACGTTGTTGTCGAGAATCAAGCGCGCCATCAAGACGAGCTTGTTGCCATCCCCCGTATCCTGATACACCCGGTCATAGACGGTCCCCACCACGACGCCTTCAAAGGACACGGAGTGACTCGCGGAATCAATGAGTACAAGCCCTGGTGCCGGACCATAGCGAAACGGGTTCGCCCCTACGGAAGGGCCGTCCGCAATCTTCAAGCCCGAAATAAGATCGGTTAGTTCGAACGAAGCACCCTCGGCACGCGCCACCGGCTGTCCGACCGGTGCGGTCGGCAAAACCTTCCAGATGGCGAACGCTGTTACAGGCGCAATGGCCATCAAAACGGCGACGAGCGTTCGGCCTAGAAATCGACTCAATGTTGTTCTCCTGTCGATAAAACAGCTGACGCCGCAGGGCGCGGCGCCAGATGCTTGACCAACGTTTTTTGCGTTTGAAAAATTGGGTTACTGCCGCGCGCGTGCGCGGTAGCCCAAAAATCCCAAGGCGCTCAAGAACAATGGTAATCCGGCAGGGATCGGCGTCGGAATGTAGCCGTCGAAATTCACCAACTGTGGAAGTTGACCTTCCTCGCCGGCCTGGAATACGCCAACACCGTCGACACCCAAAGCCCAGGTTGGGGCATTGGTTTTAACGAGGTACCACGCCGTGGTTGGCTTAAGCTCCTCGACATTTACGTCGGTGCCCAAGGCAACGGTGTCAATGTCAAACAGATCTGGGTCATCATCGGCAAGGTGAGAACCCGTTGTGCGTCCAGCACTGAAAAGCCGCAGATCCGTGTTGCCGTCAACCGGCACCCAAGCTGCCAAAGCCGAGTAGCCCGGCGCCCAACCCCGGCGATAGATGTCGTTGATCTCACCGTCTTCTTGGGGATCCATCACAATCCGCGACCCAAAGACCAAGCTGTTGTCGTTGGTATCGCGGAATACGGCGTCCTGAAAGGTACCCACTTCTTCCGGAACACCGTCCTCGACAAGTTCGAATTCGGTTTCACGCAAGGCGAGTTGAACAAGATTACTGGGTAATTCAAAAAGGCCGCCTGGAAGCGAAGTTCCGGGCGCCAAGATGAACGGATCTAATCCTAGATTATTGGACCCGAAAACCCGGACCGATCCGACACTGTCGGTTGGCAATAATGTGAATGCTGCCAAGGCTGGTGTTGTCGCAACGACGAGCAACAGCATTGACACAATCTGACGTAGTTTCATGGCTAGTGCTACCTCTATTAGAAAATTGGCCCAGAGTGCCCTATATCTCGAGCTTAGATCGTTGTACTTTTATGGGGGCGAAGGGTACTTTCACCTGGGCTTTTCGGCGAGGGAAATTCTCCGGCGCTTGTTAGGAAATTTTCCCATGAGGTCAGAGCGCTAAGCGGTCAAAATGGCCGTCGCGAATTCAAGTCCGACGACACGCCCGCCATCTCAGACTCCAGCTTTCACGCGATGAATAAGTTCACGCTGTGCATCAGCGTTTTTGCCATTACCTGCAGCTTTTGGTCGACTTGCGCCTGGAGTCAAGACTCGGATTTAGCACTCGATCCCGAAACCGAGGCGTTTTTCGAGGACGCCGAGCCGCTTGGGGAGAGCGATACCGAAGCGGCTGACGACGCGGGTGCATTGCCGGTCGAACCCGGCACCAGCGCGGAGCCGCCGTCGACGGACGTTTCACCGGTGATTGAAAACACCGCCGCAGAAAACACCGCCGCAGAAGACAGCGCCGCCACTGCTACACCTATCGAGGAAGTCGAAGTCATTGGTCGCCGGCTTCGCCTGATCACGCCGCTCCCAGGCGCCGAGTTTGATCCCGAAGCCTTCAGTGTCAATGTGCAGACCAAAACTGGTGAGGATATTCGCGATTCCGCCGCCATCAATACCACCCAGTTTCTCAATGAGCAGCTCCAGTCCATCACGGTCGCGGACAACGCGGGTAATCCGTTTCAGCAGGATGTCGTATTCCGCGGCTTCTCCGCCTCACCAATCATCGCAACGCCGCAAGGCCTGTCCGTGTACCTCGACGGTGCGCGAG
Organism: Pseudomonadota bacterium; assembly: GCA_039030125.1. GTDB lineage: Bacteria > Pseudomonadota > Gammaproteobacteria > JBCCEV01. The sequence goes on from JBCCEV010000131.1 coordinate 2,330, forward strand.
TGAACGAGCCTTTCGGGGACGTGGTTAATTGGGACTTGATCCCCTTGAACGCGATTGACGGCCTAGCGCTACTGCCCGGCACTAATCCGTTGTTCGGGCTCAACACACTCGCAGGCGCGCTATCACTGACGACCAAATCTGGTTTCTCATCCCCGGGGGTCGAATTGTCGGCGTTGGGCGGGAGTTGGGGGCGCAATCAAGTCCAGCTTAGCGCCGGACACAACAACGGTTTCTCGGCCGGATATTTCGCATTCACGCGCTTGCGTGAAGATGGCTGGCGGGAGCGCTCACCCTCAGAGATCAATCAGTATTTTGCTCGAACCGATCTTGAAATTGATGACTTCAGCCTCACTATATCCGGTCTGCACGTCGACAATTTCTTGCAGGGAAATGGCCAGGTGCCGCTTGAGGATTTCCGCGATCGGCCTGCCAGTATTTATACGGCCCCCGATAACGTAGAGAATAAACTCACCCAGATCTGGACCACAGGCCGCGTCGAATTGGCGGACAGCCTGAGCCTCACCGCCATGGCGAACTTGCGCGACTCCGGTCAATCATCGGTGGGCGGTGATTTTTGGGACGAATGGAACGCCGCGACGCGCGGGCGTGTGGATGCCTGTGATCCGAACGGCATCGATGGTGTGCCCGATGGTATTCCCGGCAATGCATTTCTCGCCGACGGCGCGAATTTTGGCACGGGGCCCGGTGTGCCGGGCTGTATCCCCAACGGCGTGTTGCGCTTAGGTGAGACCGAGCAGCGATCTAACGGTTTCAATTTACAGTTGTCTTGGGTGACCCTGCGTAACCAACTTGTGATTGGCGCAACGTTCGACCGCAACGACACGATCTTTGAGCAAAGTGAACTGCTCGGTGACATCGTTGGCAATCGAGAAGTTGTGGTCGATCCCGATCGACCCTACCCGTTTGACGCCGATGATTTTGCCCAGTTTGAGCAGTTTTTCATTGATCTCAACAACCAATGCATCTTGCTCGGGGCAGCCGCCGGATGCGGAAATATCGATGCTTTGCGGGCTGTCGTTGCCGCACTTCCCGGCATTACGCCACCACTTATAGAACCAACCGTTCAAGCCATCATCACCATTCTTGGCGGTGTGATCCCGGCAGAGCCGTCGAACCGCGTCGGCGATCTATTTGCCGCCACTGAGAACCCGATCGTCAGGACGCGGTTGCGAGGGCGCAGTAAAACTTGGTCGGTCTCGTTCTACAACGCCTTTCAACTGCTTAACTCGCTGAGCGTTAATTTCGGTGCCCGCTATAGCGTGACGAAGGTCAGTAATTCAGTTGCCGCCGACCGTCCAATCCCGCTATACCAATACACACCCGCCTTGGTAGACAGCCTTGAAGAGCGTTGCGGAGTCGAAGACGGCGACGCCAACGCGCGGTTTCAGTGCACAGGTGAGACATTCAAGTACAAAGCGTTCAACCCCGCGCTTGGCTTTACGTGGACACCGGTGGACGAGCAAAGCGTTTACTTTAACGTTAGCCGCGGTTCGCGAACCCCATCAGCGATCGAGCTCGCCTGTGCACGCGATACCGGTGTGGTGGATCCGGATCTGTTCCAGGGCTGCACAATTCCAACCAGTTTCACGAACGATCCTTTCCTCGATCAGGTGCGCTCGACGACCTGGGAAGTGGGCGGCCGGGGCGCGCTCTGGCCACAAGGCAAATGGAACGCGGCGGTTTTTAGAACCAACCTCAAAAACGACATTCTGTTCGTCTCTCTAGGCGTCGCTAATCGCGGGGTCTTCGACACCTTCGGCCGCACGCGACGCCAGGGGGTGGAACTCGGTTTCAGCGACGAACTCGGTGACATTCAGTGGTATTTGAATTATTCCTTCGTCGAGGCCACCTTCGAAAGTCCGGCCTCCATCGTTAACATCTCAAACAGCTCTGCGCGGCGGGTGCAAGGCGAGCTGAATGAATTCTTCATCAGACCCGGCGATACGATCCCTGGCGTGCCCGAGCACACGATGCGCGCTAACGTGAGCTATCAAATCACTCCACGTTTTCAGTTGGGGCTGCAGATGGTCTCGCAGGTGGGATCCTTTGTACGCGGTAACGAAAACAATTTACATCAGCCTGGCGGCACCGATAGCGATGGGCGCATCAACTCCTCTCAACGAGCGTTTGTTGGCGAGGGTGAATTGGACGGCTTCGCTATTTTCAATCTGGATGCGCGTTTCAACTTAACGCGCAACGCCGAGCTCTTCGTACAGGTCGACAACCTATTGGACAAACGATTTGCCACCGCCGGACAACTTGGACTTAATTCGTTCACGCCGTCGGTTTTCGGCGCCGTCGATGCCGCAGGTTTCAATCACAATAGCAACGACTGGACGCACTCGCAGTTCGTCGGGCCTGGCGCGCCAAGAGCAGGCTGGGTTGGACTGCGCTACCGCTTTTAGTGTCGCCAAGGCTATGATTAGCCTTAAATTAGCTGACGGAGAATGATTCGTGAAATTCGCAAATTGGCCCGTGCTAGTTCTAGCGCTGTCACCAGCAATCCTATGTGCCAACGATACCGCCGATCTCGATGACATTGGGCGGTGGAATACCGTGCCAATGGAGGTTTGCCTCGACCAAGCGCTCGATACGGTCCCCGGTCATCCGCGTAAGCTGGAATTCAAGCTTGAAGGCGACGATCCCACCTATGAATTCGATATTGAAACGCCGCTCGGTGTGTTCAACGTCGAATGTAACGCAGAAGAAGGACTGATCACCGAAATCGAGCGCGAAGTTGGCGCTGATGACGACGTGTTTAAACGCCTCGCCAAAGTTTCGGAGACCGATGCCCGCAAAACCGCTTTGGAATTCAACCCCGGTGAGGTGGTCGCAAGCGAGCGGGAATTATCATCAGACGGTAAAGCAACCTACGAATTTGATATCCAAACAAACGCCGGCTACGAGATCAAAGTCGATGTTGATGCAACCACGGGAGAAATAGAGGAAGCCAACATCGAAATTTACGAAATTGGACCCGAAAAAGAATAGCCTGCCCTCAAGCGGAGACGACACCATGGCGAATGGCAAAACGCGCTAATTCGGCTGAGGTGTCCAGATCGAGTTTGCTTTTTATTTGCGTTGCGTAGTTGGCAACCGTTTTTGCGCTAATCGACAGCCGTTTGGCCACGTCTGCCGCGCTCAGTCCCTCTGCAAGTAGACAGAAGATTTCGAATTCGCGTGGCGACAACTCGGCGAAGGGCGAATCATTGCCTTTGGTTTTTTGAAACGCCAGCGCTTGAGCGGTATCCGGATCGAGAAATATCGCACCCGTTGCTATTCGGTTGACCGCCTCTACGAGCACGGTGGGCGCACTGCTCTTGCCGACGTAGCCACGGGCACCTGCATGCAAGGCTTGTTCGACGAAGGCGGTGTCCTCATGCATGCTGAATACCAGAAGCTTGGCATCCGAATCGCGAGCGATGATGCGCTTGATGGTTTCCAGCCCACCGATCCCAGGCAGGCTAAGGTCAATAATTACGATGTCCGGCGTTAACTGCGGGTAGAGCTTCAACGCATCCTCACCACTGTCCGCCTCCCCCACAACTTCGATCCCAGGTTCATGCTGCAGTAGCGTGGTGAACCCTGCGCGGACGACTGCATGATCATCGACTAGCAAAATTCTGATGGGATTACTCATAGTGCTCCTAAATTACGCGGCTCTCGCTTTGAAACGCAACTCCAGCGCGGTCCCATCGTTAGGAACCGAATGGACCTGTAATATTCCGCCTAGCGCCGTGGCGCGCTCACGCATGCCTCTCAGTCCCAATCCACGCTCCACCGCGTCTTCATTGAATCCGCGGCCATCATCTTTGACGCGGAGCTCGATATCGTTGGTTGCGTTTGCAGCCAAGCGGACGCGCACTTTCGTGGCATTAGCATGCTTGGCCACGTTGGTTAGCGCTTCTTGCACGATCCGGTAGACGTTGATCCTCTCGCCACCGTCGAGTTGGTCTGCATCACCGGAGAATTCCCATTCGCAGAAGGTATCTTCATGGTGCGAATTCCAATCGTCCATCATCAACTCCAGGGCGGACCGTAACCCAAGCTCATCCAGAATAGCGGGGTGCAAACGAGTCATCATTTGCCGCACTTGGGCGTAGATGTCTGTCGAGACAGACGCAATGGTTGACGCGGCATTGCTCACGGTTTGGTTTTCATCGCTTTGTGAGTGTGTGCGAATGGATACCGCAAGCGCTTTAATCGCCGTTATCGATTGGCCCAATTCATCGTGCAGCTCGCGCGCGAGGTGCTGCTGTTCGTCTTCGCGCACTGCCAAGGCTCGTTGAGCGAGGCGTTCATTTTCTTGCTGACTCTGCGCGAGGGTGTCTGCCATGCCATTGTAACCATGCGTGATCAGATCAATTTCTGGGATCCCGACCGGCGACACACGGACTTCGAGCTCACCTCTTCCTACCCCGGCCAAAGCATTTGAGATTTGATCAAGCGGGCGCATGGCGCGCCCGACGAGATAGAACACGAGAATACTGGCGACGACGAACAACAAACATAGAACCGACAGCGTGAAGCTAATCTCGCTCCAGGCTTCGCGGATCTCAGCACTGGGATCAGCGGTAATGGATAACCATGAAGGACGGCCGGCAATCCCAAAGCTTTGGACCAGTCGTCCCGGCGACGGCGATACTGCTTGCGTGAACCAGTGCGGTACCCCCGCCACTTTCGGAGTTTCGACCTCATTATTTCCAGGGGCATCTTCCGAAACGCTGAGGCGGATGTGCCTGACGTCGGCGTTGCGTTGAAGCACATCGACCTGGGCAACAAACTCTTCGCGACTTTGCGCTTCTGCCATCAGCGCGGAAATGAAGGTCTGGGCGAAGACCATTGACGATATCAGCTCGGTTTCGACCGCCAGGCGCGCGCGGTATACCAGATAAGAGCCAGAAATTACGATAAGCACGAGGAACACGCCGGTTAGGACAATGTGCAAGCGCGCTCTAAGGCCAATGCGCAAAAGTTAATACTGCCAAGCTGAAAATTTACGCGCCGTCTTGAGCTTGCCGCTCGGCAAAGGCTGCCTGTTGCTCAGCCGAAGCCTCTTGTTGATGCTTATTTTTCCACTCGCTATAAGGCATGCCATAAACAATTTCACGCGCTTGGTCGTAATCTATTTCGATGCCTTGTTCTTCGGCATGCGCCCGATACCATTTCGACAAACAGTTGCGACAGAACCCAGCGAGATTCATCAGATCGATATTTTGAACGTCGGTGTGCTCGCGCAGGTAGTCACGCAGATGCCGGAAAGTCGCGGCTTCGATTTCGAGTTGAGTCTGCTTGTCCATCAAATATCCTCGCAAAGTGTAGGTATTAAGTCAGAGCTTACTATTCCAAACCGTACTTCTGCATCCGGTAGCGGATCGTCATACGCGTCGTTCCCAAGCGTCGCGCCGTCTCGGAAACGTTGCCATCGGTGACGGCCAACGCACGCTCGATAAGAAGGCGCTCGGCGTCTTCTAGCGTCAGCCCATCGAGTTCGAACTCTGGCGGAGGGCTTTCTTGAGTCGCCGCGCTCAGCATCAGCGCGTCGGCGGAAACGATACCGTCGGCGGCCATTAATAGGGCTCGCTCCATAACATGCTTCAACTCGCGGATATTGCCCGGCCAATGATAGTTTGCGAGCTTAACCATCGCGCCAGCTTCTATGGAGGGGTGCTCAATCCCGTAGCGGCGGCCCAATTCGCTAACGAAGGCTTGCGCCAGCAATTGCACGTCCGATCCGCGTTCGCGAAGCGGTGGTAGTGAGAAACTGATCACTCGCAAACGAAAATATAAGTCCGACCGAAAGTCTCCGGCTGCAATCATCGCCTCAAGATCACGATTTGTCGCCGCCACGAACCAAGCTTTGGTCGGCCGCTCCTGACTCGAACCGATACGCCTTAACATGCGGCGCTCAAGCACGGCGAGCAGCTTCGCCTGCAGGTCTGCAGGCAGTTCCCCCACCTCATCAAGAAAGATAACGCCGTCCTCGGCGGCCTCGATTAATCCGGTTCGATCGGATTGCGCGCTGGTGAACGCGCCTTTCACATGACCAAATAGCTCGGCTTCGATCAGATCTTTTGGCAATGCCGCGCAATCGACATGCACGAATGGCCGGTCACGCCGGGCTGACGCACGATGCAGGGCGCGGGCGGCAACATCCTTACCTGTGCCGGTTTCGCCCATAATCAATACCGTTGGAGAGTCGCCGGAAGTCGCTTCAGTGAGTTTCCCGATCCGCTCTATTTGGCTCCGGATCTCAGTCATCGCGGCGCTGTCGCCAAGCATTTCCGGGGAATCGGACTGCCCCTCCTCGCGCGCCAATGAATGTTCGAGACGTTCCGATACTTCGTTATTCGCCAGTACTTTGTTAACGTTGAGCGCAAGCTCGTCGAGGTCCACCGGCTTTTTCACGTAGTCAGCGGCGCCGAATTTCATCGCGGTCACCGCATCATCAACCTCGCCATAAGCGGTCATCACGATCACTGGCGGGGCTTCATCTCGATCGGTAATGACCCGCAGAAAATCCAGGCCTGAGCCGTCGGGTAATCGGATATCGAGAATGACGAGATCCGGGCGCGCCTCGGCCAATCGCGCGCGGGCATCGTTCAGCGAAGGCGCCACCGCGCATCGATGACCTTCCCGCCCCATTCGCCGCTCAACCGCTTTGGCGAACAGCGCCTCATCTTCGATGATCAAAATCGAACCTGTCGTTTCGGCGATATCAATCCCGGCTGGATTAGCAGACGTCATTTAAATGGGTTCAACAAGCGGAGCGAGCAAAACGGCATCGGTGCCTTCGTGTTCTCGAATCAAAAAATCGAGCGACCAATTATGTGCCTTGCATATTTTAAATGCGATCGGGAGTCCCAGGCCCGTTCCGAACCGCTTGGTACTGGGGCCTGGTGAAAGCTCAGTCGGTTTCGGAACGAAGGGCAATCCTCCAGCTTGGTCGCGAATCGTCAAGCTCGCCTTGCCAGCTTCACGCGCGACGGATACCGTCACCACCTGTTCGGGTCTGGATGCGTCAATCGCGTTGGCAAGCAGTGCATCGATGGCTTGCTCCATGAGGTCGGGGTCCACGCGCACCAGCAACGAGTCATCCCAATCGCCGCGCGCGATAACAATCCCGGACTCATCGGCACGACTGGCAGTTAACGCAATGACATCGTCAACGATCGTGCTCAAGGTCCGCTCGCAAAAACTGGGCTTTAGCGGATGCAGATAAGCGACCAACGCATTCACCCAGCGACCAAGTCTGTCCACGGTTTGAATAATCGCGTCCCGCGTTTCTTGGACTTCATCAACCGTTTCGTTGCCCTCTAGTAACTGCGCGTTGGCGCGGATTGCGGCGAGCGGATTTCGAATGTTGTGAGCAACAACGGGAACCAATGCGCCTAGCGCCGATTGTCGCTCCTGATCGAGCAACGCGTCGCGGCTCGACGATAGCTCAAGCGCCATGTCGTTGATACCGTCGGCGAGCTCGCTTATCTCCGTAACGCCGGCGGCGTCGATTCGGTGGTCTAATTCGCCTTCTCGCATCTGCGCGACGCCAGCGAGTACACGATGCATGGGTCGCACAAAATCGGTCCGCAAGCGGCGTCGCGAAAACATCAACAGCAGCACAGCGAACAGTACCGGGATGGGAAACGCCCATGGTGCCAGGCTTAACCATCGCTGCGTGCTTTGCTCCTGCTCGGCAAGCTGCTTACGCAATAAATCCATGAACCGTCCAAAAGATGCATCGAATTCTCTGACAAACTCCTGCTCGAAATTCGGATCCAGCATTTTCGAGCGTAACAATCGATTCAAAGCGAAAGGATCATCGAGGATCTGACGCAGTGAGAGCTGCAGCTTGGAAAAAGCCTCTTGAAGTTCTTGAACCGAATAATCTTCGGCGCGATTAATCGAGCGTCTCCGTAGTTCGTTGAGATTCTCACGAATGATCCGTGAGTAGCGCCGCAGAACCTCCGGCGCGCTGTTGTCATCGCGCAAGCCGGCAAGGGCAACCTCTTGGAGCTGTCTGAATTGGTCGCTTTGGATCTCCTGAGCAGTCCGCGCCAACGCATTAAGGCGGATCGTCTCCTGCGAAGATTGTTGCCAGTAATACGCCCAGGCGCCCGCAAGACCGCCTGTCACCATTACCAGGAGCAGAAAAGCTATCTCGTGCACGAGCATAACCCGGCGTAATGAGACATTTATTTGCTGCAACGCAATATCGTGATCGGTCATAACACTCAGCTTTGTTTCCGGTTGTTGGTATCCGATCGATTGGTTGTTTTAAACCGGCTAATGGCTGATCACAGCTCGCTACTATCGTAACCCATTGTTTAGTAGAAGCTTAGCTTTTAGGCACGATATTCGCTTCTGTTATTGTCATCGCAAATCACCTGCAATTCATTTTAACGAGGAGAATCGACATGGCTTGGGAAACACCTGCATACAATGACGTCCGTTTTGGTTTCGAAGTAACGATGTACATCAACAATCGTTAGGCACAACCGGACGAATGAAAAAAAGGGCCTGAAGGCCCTTTTTTTTCGCCTGCTAGCCAGCACCTGACGCCCGTCAAGGCAATATACGGCGCACAACGTCGCGCTCACCTACGAGTAGGTGCAGGACCACACCGGCCACGTGGCAGCCAAGTAGCACCAAAATTCCTATAGAACCGATGACGTGCAACTGTGTGAACAGCGCATTAAGGGGTGGGTCCTGCCAACCCCAATGCGGCAGCGCGATGCCGAACCAGTTTGTCTTATAGCCACTAAAACTGGATGACAGGTATCCGGTAACAGGCTGCAAAATCAACAGGACATAGAGCGATAAGTGCACGCTGCGCGCCAACAGAACCTTCCATGCCAGCATTCGGTCCGGCAGCGGTGGCGGTGTATGAGTCGCGCGCCAATAAATTCGAAACACAGCAAGGGCAAACACGGTCAAGCCGATAGACTTGTGAAGCGCGAAGGTTTCTCCGCGGTGCGGCCCTTTCGGCAGGTCGACCATGTACCAGCCTAGGGAGAACAGCGCGATCATGAGGAGCGCTATTAGCCAATGCAACGCGATTGCAGTTCGGGTATAGCGAACGGACAAAAATCAATCTCCTGCGCTGAGCGGGTAGCCTAGCTCGACAACTTTGCGATAATGCCCTGCCAATGTTGCAAGCCGCAACAATCGGGACCCATTCAACACGATGATAAGCCGAACGCTCAAGTTCCTAAGTATCGTCCTCCTGTGCGTACCCTCGCCGATACTGGCCGACGGCGAATACGAAATTGAAGTCGTCAAGTCTGAGCGTCGTCTGCATTTAAAACGCCGTGGGGTGATCGAAAAAAGCTATCTGGCATCTTGGGGGCGTGGCGGCACGGGCGACAAGGAACAACAAGGCGATAAAAGGACCCCGGAAGGAACCTACCGGGTGGTGGGGCTTAACCGCAGCAAACGCTTCGATTTTTTCATTCGCCTGAATTATCCCAACGTTAAAGACGCGTTTAAGGGTTACAAGCGCAAAGCTATTTCCCACGATCAATTCAAAAATATCCTCTACGCATCGCAGCAACAACGGCTGCCACCGCAGAATACGGTCCTGGGAGGTGCCATCGGGATCCATGGGATCGGTGTCGAAACACCAGAAAAAATCCGAATTCACACCAATCTCAATTGGACGGAAGGCTGCATCGCGCTCAGAAATTCCGAGGTTCAAGAACTATTGCGCTACATAGACATCGGCACGCGAGTCACAATCAGCC